>CBDUPT010000095.1:0-7997 GCA_965369165.1 uncultured Flavobacteriales bacterium
TCCTCAGATAAACCGTTTGCTTCTAGAACACCTTTCCACAAACCATAAGCTTCCTTGTCCATAGACGTTCCATCCTGCTCATCCCCTTCAAAAACAGTAAAATACAGTCTATTTTTATCTATACCATAAACATCAACCAATAATTCCCAAGCCCACTCTATAGCTTCTTTCTTAAAATAATCGCCAAAACTCCAGTTCCCTAACATCTCAAACATTGTATGATGGTAGGTATCAACACCAACTTCTTCTAAATCGTTATGCTTTCCAGAAACTCTTAAACACTTTTGAGAATCGGCTATTCTAGGAAACTTAATTTCACTGTTTCCTAAAAATAAATCTTTAAACTGATTCATACCTGCATTAGTAAACATTAAAGTAGGATCATTTTTAATAACCATAGGTGCTGAAGCAACTATTTCATGCTGTTTTTTATTAAAAAAATCTAAAAATGTTTTGCGAATTTCTTGTGAAATCATAGCTGTTAAAAAGTGTTAAATAAGCGTTAACGACTGTTAAGCAATCGTGATTTTTATTTATTTGATTAAATTTGCATTCAAAATTAGCATAATATCTTTAGATGGCTAAAGCAAAATACAGATATAATCCACATACTTTAAGTTACGATAAAATTGAATTGTCTTTTAGAGATAAAATCTTTAGAGGCTCGATGATATTAGGCGCTAGTTTAATTATTGGTATTGGTATTTATTTTGTTACAGATGCTTTTGTTGACTCCCCAAAAGAGAAACAACTAAAAAAAGATAATGCAGAGTTATTGGCTCGTTATTCTATTTTAGATAAAAAAGCGGAACAATTAGCTATTGTTTTAGAAGATATACAACACAGAGATGACAACATTTATCGTGTGATCTTTGAAGCAGAACCTATCGCAAGCGAGATTAGAGAAGCAGGTTTTGGGGGAGTAAATCGATATAAAGAATTAGAAAACTTTACCAATGCAGAATTAATAGTTAATACTTCTAAAAAATTAGATAAGCTTTCAAAACAATTATACATTCAATCGAAATCGTTTGACGAAGTGTTTGAGATGGCAAAGAAAAAAGAAGAAATGTTAGCTGCATTGCCTGCTATACAGCCTGTATCTAACAAAGATTTGACAAGAATGGCTAGTGGTTACGGTTATAGAACTGACCCTGTTTATAAAACAACTAAATTTCATGCTGGGATGGACTTTACTGCTCCAACAGGCACACCTATTTACGCTACTGGTGATGGAAAAATAATTCAAGCTGATGCAGCAGCAAGAGGGTATGGAAACCATGTAAGAATAGATCATGGTTATGGATATGTTACTTTATATGCACACATGAGTAAAATCGCATCTAAAGTTGGACAGAAAGTTAAGCGTGGTGACGTTATTGGTTATGTAGGTAATACAGGAAAATCTGTTGGTCCACATTGTCATTATGAAGTTAGGAAAAATGGCAACCCAATAAATCCTGTCAACTTCTACTTTAATGATTTAACTCCTGAACAATATGCAAAAATGTTAGAGTTAGCAAATGACCCTACCCAGTCTTTGGATTAGTTAACACCTCCCTAGCCCTCCTTTTTAGGAGGGAATTATTTAATGATTAGCTCGCCATTCGAACTTTTTACTTTGCTCAATACCATCCATTACAGTTTGCATAATGTTTTCGATATGGTCGTCATAATCAATCTTTAATGGCTCTTTAACCCTTAAATGCAAGGTAGTGCCCTTCTTTTTTAAGAATAAACCTTTTTTATCAAATGCTCTTCTAAATCCATTAATAACAATAGGCACAACTATAGGTTGGTAGTTTTTAATAATATGAGCAGTTCCTTTTCTACCTTGAGCAAATGGTTTTGTTGTTCCTTGAGGAAAAGTGATTACCCAACCTGCAGCAAGTGCTTGTTTAATGTTATCCGTATCTTTTTTATCTACTTTCCTTTTAATCTCTTTACCTGCCTCTCGCCAAGTTCGTTTTATTGTAATTGCTCCTGACAATGCTAACAACTTAGGTAATAAGCCAGACTTCATTGTTTCTTCTGCTGCAACATAATAGATGTCAGATTTCTCAACTTTTAATAAAGATTTCAATCTTAACTTATTAGGGTAACCATCTAAAGAAGCATGAATAACATGCAACATAAAAGCTACATCTGCAAAATAAGTTTGGTGATTAGAAATAAATAAAACATTTGTATTTGGTAATGAAGGAATCAATTCTGCTCCTTCAATTTTAAAGTTATTCTTTTTAGTAAAACGGTTAAAAGTAATTCTCCCAAAAAGCCTAAACATTAGCTTTTTAAGAAAAATATATTGTCCGAATGTATCTTTTTTTAGCAATTTTAAAAGAAATTTTGTGCAAGATAATGAAGAAACTCTGAAGTACTTATTTTATTTTCTTTTTTAAAGAAATTTTATCTCCAACATTGGGTTGAGTACCTATAATTAAATTATTTTTTTTATAAAGTTTTTTAAGCTTAACCCCATATAACTGTGAAATATCTCGCATTGTTTCACCTGCTTTAACTATATGGAATTTTTCTTTTGATTTATTCTTTTTTGGCTGTAAATAAATAATATCTCCAACTTTTAAAACATCAGTTTTATTCAAGTCGTTATACTTAAATATTTGCCATAAATTCATATCAAAATCTTGAGTTATTCGATAAAATGTATCACCTTCTCTTGCAACAATATATTTGATATGATTGTGCAACTTAATCGTTCTATTATGTTTTGCAACAGCTAAAGGTGTAGAAGTTCTATCTTTTCGTAATTTTTTAGGGGGCACCTTCCCATAACTATCATATTCATAAAGCTTATGTCTTTCTATTAAATCTATTAATAACTGAGGGTACTTAGGGTTGGTTGCATATCCAGCTTTTTTCAATCCTTTTGCCCAACCTTTATAATCAGTAATTTTAAGGTCAAATAAAAAAGAATACCTTCCTCTAGTAGTTAAAAACTCCGAATGATCCCTATAAGAATCATAAACATCATTATACTTTCTAAAGCATTCATTTTTCTCATCATCATCTAATCTCATCGATTTTCCACTCCATCCTTTATGACATTTTATTCCGAAATGATTCTTCCCATAGACCGCTAGAGGGCTATTACCATCACCTGATTCTAAGATACCTTGTGCTAAAGTTATACTTGCAGGAATACCTGACCGATGCATTTCTCTTATAGCATCATCCTTATAGGTTTCAATATACTCTTCTCTGGTAATACGTTTTTCTGCTGGTTGACCAAACAAAGCAATAGTACTCGCAAGTAAATAGAATATAGCAATTAACTTTTTCATAACCTTATTACAAAATTAAGATAGTTACTTTAAAGCAATAGCTATGCCTTACCAAGATATCAACATTTAATTATTGATTATAAAACAATCCCTAAACGCTCTTCAAAGCCCTTATTTCCTTGTAAACCACCAGTATGAACTGCAATAATAATTTTATTATCTAATTGATTAGAATTTTTAATCATGTCAAAAAGTCCGAACAGCATTTTACCAGTATATATTAAGTCAAGAGGAATCTGATGTTTCTTTTTAAATTGTTGTACAAATTCAATTAATTCAGATTTAATTTTGGCATATCCCCCAAAGTGGTAAGCTGTAATTAGCTCCCAATTATCATTTTCAATCTTTGCGTTATAATGATTTGAATAGTTGTTCAAAAGTTTGGATATATCTTCTTTTAAAAAACCACCTCCTTTTAATGCTGGAAAACCTAACACTTGTTTATCAGTAGAGGCAATAATGCCTGCTATAGTTCCACCGGTACCACAAGCAGCACAAATCACATCAAAATCAATTTTAATATTATTTATTATTTCTGTACACCCCTTGACCGCAAAAGCATTTGAACCTCCTTCTGGAACCAAATAAAAATTTCCAAATTCTTGTTGAAGTAATTTTAAAAACGCTTCAGAATTTTTATTCTTGTACTCCTCACGAGAAACATATTTAAAAAACATCCCATTATCTTTTGCTAATTGCAAAGTTGGATTTAATGGTAAGGTTTCTTCTCCTCTAATAATCCCAATAGTTTTTAATCCATAATGTTTTCCTGCAGAAGAAGTTGCTGCAATATGATTGGAATAAGCACCTCCAAAAGTTAAAATTGTATCTGAATTATTTCGCTTAGCTTCTTGTATATTATACTTTAATTTTCGCCACTTATTACCTGAAATTTCAGGATGGATTAAATCTTCTCGTAAAATAAAAAGGCGACTATTTTTTTGTTGAATACAATCGTCAAAAATTTCTGTTAAAGGAATATTATTTTCGTTGATTTTATTCAAATCTCTTTAAGCCCTGAAAGTTCATTCATTTTATCTTTAGAAACAGCTATCTTTTCATCATTATCCATCACAATATAACCTCCATCTTTTTTTACCAACTGGTTAATAAAATTTTTATTAATTAAATATGAGCGATGAGTTTTGAAAAACTTAGAAACATCACTCAAAAGTTCAACAAAATGCTTTAAAGGTTTACTGATTAGTAAAGGAGAGCTATCTTTTAGGTAAACATAAGTGTACATACCTTCAGCCTTAAAATAATAGATATTATCGAGCTTAACAAACTGAATCCCTTCAGCTATAGGCAAACCAATTTTCGTGATCTTTTTTGTGCTTAACGTAGCTTTTAATTCTTCTAGTTGATTACTTATGTTGTTTTCTGATTGTTTCTCTAAAACTTTTTGAACAGCATCTTTAACTTGATTAATTCTTAAAGGTTTTAGTAAATAATCAATAGCATTTAATTCAAATGCTTTTAATGCATAATCACTGTATGCTGTTGTAAATATGATATGAAAATTTATTTCATTAGCATCAAAAAAATCTAGGATTTGTGTCCCTAAGTATTGAGGCATTTCTACATCCAAAAAAACAACATCAGGGTTTTCTTTACGAATAGCAACTACACCACTCGGTAAATCTTTGGCTTCAAAAATTTGTGTTATACTTTCACAATATTCATCAAGAATAGTCTTTAGCAAATTTCTTGCTTTATTTTCATCATCTATAATTAAAGCTTTCACGAGCTAAAAATATAAAAAAAGCCGGTTAATGAAAAACTATCATCAACCGGCTTTTACATGAAAAAAACTAACTTTCAGCTTTTAATTAAAACTACTTTACATGTTCACATTTAAGTTGAAGCTGACCTGGAGTTATTCCGGCAGTATACACACTTAAATATTTACTACCATCATATTCTTGTGCAAAAACTGAATAATGAAAACTACATCCACCATCAGGTCTTTTCATTACAATTACACCTCTTATTTCCCTTCTTAATTGGATTCCTGTTAAAGTATGCCTAACAATAGACCAATCTGCTCCTGTAAAATAGGCATTTGTAACAGTCTCTTTCCAACCCCATTTTGTTGCCCAAGCTTTAGCGGCTGCTAATGTTTGTTCTTTTAAACTCGCATCAACCAAACCTTCTTTAGGTAATCTTTGATTTTCAATCTTTTTTGCAGCATTTTCTGCACGTTCTTTGTCTTCTACTTCTTTTATTTTCTTAGTCCAGCCAGCTACTTTTGTATCTATTGCCTTTTGCTCTGCCTCACTATTTAATAAACCTCTTACTACTTGTTTATCCATAGCAAATAGGTTGTAATAATCATATTTTTCCCAAAGCTGATTTCCTAACCCTCCATTTTTATATCTAGCCCAAATTAACACGCCTGGTTTATCAACATAAATATATTGATTAAGATGGCTACGGCTATTTGCATAAATATCTACTCCAATAAGTTTACTATACTCCTCCATAAACATATAGGTATCTGTACTTGCGGCTTTATCACCTTTCATTAGTTTAGTAACTATCTTTTTTACAGCACCTTCTTCAAAAATAATTTCTAACTCTTCGTAAGCATTACCCGAAAATTTAACTGGAGTTGCAGCAGAATATGTCCCATTACCGCCTTTTGAAGGACCTGAAGATGACGGTGCTAAAATTTTCTTAGATAAATCAATAGCATAAGCTTCTGCTTTAGCTTTAGTCATTGTTTTTACTGTAGCAGAATTTTTACTGTAAAAGTTACTAAACCTTAACTTACCAAAAGGAGCTTTTCCGAGTTGTTTATCGGGCATTACAACAACAAAACTTTCGGCATCATACTCAAGCAAATACATCCCTGCACTACTAAAATATACTTGAACCCCTAAAGTTTTACTAGGTTCTTCTTGGTGTTTATAAATTAACGGAGTACAATCCGAACACGCTTTAGCAACTAATACTTTCTTACCCTTATCATCAGCTTCTTGGATAATAAGTGTTTTTGTTGTTCCTCCTGCTGGTGATCTTTCTGCTTCTAATGTATTATACTTATCGGCTGAATTTTTCACACTACCAATTGATGGTTTACCCACTTTGGTAGAAGTATTTGATTTTGTTTTAGCCGCAGCTTTTGCCTTTAACTTATCTTTAAATGATTGTCCGTAACAATTAGCCCCTACTAATGTTGATACAGCTATAGCTGCAATTAATACTTTTTTCATCTTATTTTTTGATTTATATTTTTTTTTGATAAAAAAACCAACTCCGAAAACTCGGAGCTAGTTTTTATTGAACTAAAAATGTTTTACTCTTTAATAAATTTGGAGTTATGCATTCCTTCTTTGGTTTGAACTTGTATAAAGTAAACCCCGTTTATTAAATTACTTACATCAATTGTATTGTTAGTTGGCTCTTCTATTTTAACCACTTTTCCCGTTACATCTATAATATTAACAGCAACAATTGGTGTTTGAATATTAGTAATTGTTAGTTGTGATGTTGTAGGGTTTGGATAAAGTTGAGCACTTTCAGAAAATAAATCCTCTCCAATACCTACACTTGATTGGCTCCATTTAGTAAAATAAACATCTTTACTTCCTGCTGAGGTTAGGTTGGAAGTTCCTGAACTAAAATCAAAGTCAGATGTTCCATTAAAATGACCAGCCAAATAAATATTGTTAGAGGCACCTAGTGCAATTGAAACTCCCTGATCTTCAGCACTTGAACCGATACTATTTACCCAAACAAAGTCTCCATTATTATCCAACTTTTGCACAAAAATATCTTTGTCTCCAGCAGATGTTTTGTTTACTGTACCCGTTCCTGGATCAAAGTCAACAGTTCCTTCAAAATAACCTATGGTGTAAATATTGCCCGATGCATCAACATCTATTCCATTTCCTATATCATTTGCAGTACTTGAGCCCATACCTTTTGCCCACACATAATCTCCATTAGCATCTAATTTTGAAATAAAAACATCTCTCGATCCTAAAGAAGTTAAATTTTGAGTACCTGAACCTGGGTCAAAATCAACAGTTCCTTCAAAATAACCTGTAGAATAAACATTTCCATTAGCATCTACCACAATTGAAAGTCCATAATCAAAACCACTTGATCCCATCCTTTTTGCCCAAACATAATCTCCGTTAGCATCTAATTTTGAAATAAAAATATCTCCTAGTCCATTATTAGATAAAACAGCACTACCTGGCCCTGGATCGCAATCTATCCCAGAGTTCCAAAAATTACCTGTGGAATAAACATTACCTGTGGCATCTAAAGATAGATAATCAACACTAGCATTACCACCAAGACACTTAAATTGTTTTACCCATTGAAAATTTCCACTGGTATTCAATTTTAGGATAAAAGCATCTGAACTACCTGAAGATGCTATTAAGTAATTTATTGCAGGTCCTAGATCAAAATCTACTGAATCTGTAAAATTACCTCCAACAAATACATTTCCAGTGGCATCTACAGTTAGAGCATATCCCCCTATACTATAATTTGCTGTAGGAATAAAAGTATGCGCCCATTGTGTAATACCGCTTGCATCTATTTTACCTACAAACATAGCTCTTTGAGAACCTGTTGTGTTAAGCTCACCATATCCTGTTATATATACATTTCCAGAAGCATCAACATCCATATCTAAAACAAAATCGTCATAAATATTACCATCACGTTGTGCCC
>CBDUPT010000096.1:0-7979 GCA_965369165.1 uncultured Flavobacteriales bacterium
AACCAAAGGAGGCTGAAACCAAGTTGGATTTGCAGAAAATTGAGAAGAAGCATCATTTAACCCAAATGATAAAAAGGCTCTTGATGTTAAATCAGATGAAGAAATATTATCATTATGGACTTGAATTGTTAAAACATTGTTCCCTTGAATTAAAATGGATTTTAATAACTGCATATTTATTACATGCTGTTCGGGGCTCAAAGATTGATACATTTGAGCTTCGTGCAAGCCAGTTGAACCTTGATTAAATGCTGGATGATCTCCAAAAGAACCAATATTTGCTCTTCCTATTTCAACATCATTAAGATAGGCAACAAAACCATCATCGTAATCCATATTTAAAACAGCTAACTCAATTTTGGATGTATCTGTTACCGTAAAAATTCTTCTGGTATACAAAGAAAGTGTATTAGATATTATTGTGTTATCATCTCCATCACCATAACCAACACCGCCAACACCTTGTTGCCAAGCACCATCATTAAATGATACTTTTCTCCAATTGGTATCAGGTTCAGATGTTCCAACAAAATATTTCCAGGTATCATTATCAAAAACAGCAGTTTCCCAATGATGAATATTTTGAGTTTTTGCTTCTACAAAAAAAAGTAGAAAAATAGATAAGAGTAAAAAGTAGAATTTTTTCATTCTCTAAAAATAGGAAATATATTATTTCCCACTTCCCTTAACAACTATCATTATGGTATAAATCAAAATCTTAAAGTCTACCAAAAGAGACATATTTTCGATATAAATTATATCAAACTTCAATCTTTCTACCATTTGGTCAACGTTCTCAGCGTAACCATATTTTACTTGTCCCCAAGAAGTAATCCCTGGTCTAACTTTAAGCAAATGGTTATAATGAGGTGCAGTTTCTACTATTTTATCAATAAAAAACTGTCGTTCTGGTCTAGGCCCAACCAAACTCATATCTCCAATTAACACATTGTAAAATTGAGGCATTTCATCCAATCTCACCTTACGCATAAACTTACCAAAAGGAGTTATTCTATCATCGTGAGTACTAGATAAAGCTGGACCATTTTTTTCAGCATCGGTTCGCATAGAACGGAATTTAAAAATTGTAAATGGTTTACCATGTATACCTATTCTTTGCTGAGAGAAAAATGCAGGACCTTTTGAGCTAGTTACCACTATTAATGCCGTAATAATGTAGAATGGTGCAAATAATATTAATACCACAATAGATGTACAAATGTCTATAATTCGCTTAACGGATTGTTGCCATACGGGCATTATATCCTTAGTAATAACAATCAAAGGAGTCCCAAATATTGAACTCATTTTTACAGACCCTGATAAGATATCATACATATCAGGTATAATCTTAATCAGAACATCTAACCCTTCTAACTCCGTTATAATACTCCCCAAACTATTATGCTCTGAAGATTCAACAGCTATAATAACCTCTTCAATTTTATGTTTTTCGATGGTTGTTCTTAAATCAACACAATTTCCAAAATGTGGAAGATGTTCTTCTAACAAATAATTATCATCTTTAACAACATGAGTAAATCCAACTAACTTATTCCCTGATGAATATTTTTGTCCTTCTAATTCATTGTATAACTCAACTGCTTTTTCATTTGATCCAATAATTAATGTTTTGAAACCAATTCTTCTGTTTTTAATACATTTCCCTGTATGAGTAGTTAATATTAATCTAAAGAATTCCGTTAAAACAAAATGTAACGCAAATAAGGTAAAGTACGATCTATAATACTGAGTGTAAGATGCAATTTCATCATCTAATAACAGTACAAAGAATAATATTAAAGTTCCTATTAAAGAAATCAGTAGTGTTTGTCCAAACTCCTTTAACCTTGATTTTCGGTATATATTATTATATGAACCTACTACAAAGTATAAAAAGACCCAATAAACAGGGATAATAACTAAGGCATAGTAAAAATTAGCATCAAAATTTAAAGGAACATCATACCCAAATTTTAAAGGTTCTAAGTAAGTTTTTCTAAATACAAAAAAAAGGACCCAAGCTAAAGCAGCACTGAATACATCTAGCAGAATATATTTAAAAACTTGTAGTTTTTTATTCATTAGTAATGCAACAGTTTAATATTATCTATATGTATTTCAGGGTTATCAGTTATAAAAGGGTTACTAGCTGTTTCTTGAATTCCAAAGAATACTTTTATCGCTGTAGCAGATTGTTTTGATGAAACAACATCTGTTAAATTGATATAGATTTTTTTCCATTCGGTAGTTGTATTTAATCGAATAACACCGTATTGGTCATTATCATGATAAATACCTATTAAAAGAGGTTCATTAGTCTTAAAATCTAATTCTAAATAGATGGGTGTTAAACTTCTTGGAACATTACTAAAGGCTACTGAGGTAGCTTCAAAAAAATTCATACCAGACTCTAAATAAGCTTTCCCTGAAAAGTCACCTTCTTTTCTATTGGATGTGTTTTTAAAAAAAATAGTATCACTCAGTTGATGATAAAGAAAAGATAAACTAGCATTTTCAAAATCTTCTAACCATCGGAAATTCACCCCTGAGTTATAGTTTACACTTGGCTCAATTTCAATTGTTTCTCCAGGGACTAATTTAACAGACTCTACATATGGGTCGAACATTAAATATCTTGCACGACTAGCTGCAATACCATTATCTTTAATTCCAGCAAAAACTTTAAGTTCAACATTACCTTCAACCAATACAGGAAAAGTTGCTGGCATTTCATAAACACCCATTAACTCATCATTAACATAAACCCATGCGTCCGTTATGTTCTCTGAAGAACTCCCTTCAGTAGCATAATTAGTGGATAAAGAAATATCATTAATAGTAATATAGGTAGGCACTTGTGCTTCAAATTTCTCTTTAGAACAAGTAGAGAAAATGATTCCAACAAAAAGTAATAAAATGTAATTTTTAATGTAATGCAAGTGCTTCAATTATTCCCGTGTAACGGTCATTTTTAAAAAATATTGTGCAAATGTATTAATCTTCAATTAACGAGGTAACTTTTTTTATCTTTTCTGCAACTTGATAAGCTGCATCTAACATAATTGTACCATCTAAAATACCCACATGAGGTGTGGTATCATTGAGTATTGAATTAGCAAACTCTTGTAATTCTGTTTTTACAGGATTTTGTTTTTCTATCGCTAATTTTTTAGAACAAATTTCTGTTTTACCATTTCGTTTTAAAGCATAAAGATTTGTTTCTTGCTTTAAATAATCAATAACGATGTGTGCATCTTTTTGATAAAACTTAGAAACCCTTTCACTAGTTAAAGAAACTCTGCTTGCAGTTAAATTAGCAACACAACCATTATCAAACTCTACTACTGCATGAACAATATCTGGAGTATTACCAATAACCTCTACCCCACTAGCACTAATTTTTTTAATGTTAGAGTTTACAATGCTTAAAATAATATCCAAATCATGGCTCATTAAATCCATCACCACAGGGATATTAGCTTTTTTAGCATCAAACTCAATCATTCTGTGTGTTTCAATAAACATTGGATTATCAATGTAAGGTAAAGCAGATTTAAAGGCTGGATTAAATCGTTCTACATGCCCAACTTGAACTTTCACATTAGCTTCTTCAGCTAATTCTAACAATTGCTTTGCCTCTTCTACTGTATCAGTAACTGGCTTCTCAATAAAAACATGTTTAGATTGTTTGATTGCATTTACTGCATAGTCAAAATGAGAAATAGAAGGTTTTACAATATCAACTACATCAACTAGACTAATCAATTCTTCAACACTATTAAAAGATTTTACGTTAAGTAGTTTGGCAACTTCTTGTTTGTAGTTTTCATCAGCATCATAAAAGCCCACCAATTCAAACTCCTTAATTTCTTTTAACAAAGAAATATGAGTTTTACCCAGCGTACCTGCACCTATAACACCAATCTTTAACATTCTATATTGTTCTGTTAGTTGCAGCAAAAGTAAATGATTGACTACCTAAGACATACACTCAAATAAATTCTTATTAACACTACATCTTTAATAATAACCTATATAAGCACAGTAAAAATGTCATGGTTTGTTACTTAATTTGTCATCGAAAGAAATACAATGACGGACACATACAGACATAAAGGATTAAGAAAACAATTGGCTCAATTGTTAGCAGAAAAAGGAATAACTAACGCGCAAGTATTGCAGGCAATAGAAACTATTCCTAGGCATTTATTTATACCAGACAATGCGTTACACAAGTTTGCTTACGAAGACAAACCTTTCCCTATTGGTTCTAAACAAACTATTTCTCAACCTTATACTGTAGCTTTTCAAACAGAGACTTTAGCAATAAAAAAAAGAGAAAAGGTTTTAGAAATTGGAACAGGATCTGGATATCAAACAGCAGTTTTATTAGAAGTTGGCGCAAAAGTATTTTCTATAGAAAGACAAAAAGCTTTATTTGATAGAACAAAAAAACTATTACCTGAATTGGGTTACAATGCTCAGCTTTTTTATGGTGATGGATACAAAGGATTGCCTGCCTTTGCTCCTTTTGATAAGATAATTGTTACTGCAGGTGCTCCATTTATCCCTGAAGATTTATTGTACCAATTAAAAATTGGAGGGATGTTGGTAATACCTGTGGGTGAAGGTGATGATCAAATCATGAAAAAAATTGTACGAGTAGCCGAAAACAACTTTGAAACCGAAGATTTAGGGGTTTTTAGGTTTGTTCCGTTATTAAAAGAAAAAGGGCAAGACTAACCCTCTTTCTACTTCTTATATTTCTTACTTTTGCTGCTCTTATGAGCAGGTATTTTATCGAATTAAAATATGATGGAACCAATTATCATGGCTGGCAAATTCAGAACAATGCTAATTCGGTACAAGCTGAAGTGAACAAAGCTTTATCTACACTTTTTCAAACCGAAATAATGGTGATGGGTGCTGGTAGAACTGATGCCGGAGTTCATGCAAAGCAACTATTTGCTCATTTTGATATTGAAAAAGCTATTGATATTGCTCAATTAATTTTCAAACTCAACACATTACTACCACAAGATATTTCTTGTAGTTCGGCAAGTGAAGTTAATGCAGAAGCTCATGCAAGATTTAGTGCTACAGCCCGAACTTACGAATATTGGATTACCCCCAATAAAAATCCTTTTTTAATTAACAAAGCATATCATTATCCAAAAAACTTGGATATTGCTTTAATGAATAAAGCTGCTAAGGAACTACAAAATCATATTGATTTTTCTTGCTTTAGCAAAAGCAATACCGATACACACACCAACAACTGTAAAATAACTTTTGCAGAATGGAAACAGATTGATAATAAAATAATCTTTACCATTAGTGCTGATCGCTTTTTGAGAAACATGGTAAGAGCAATTGTTGGAACAATGCTAGAAGTTGGTATTGGTAAAATTTCACTTGATGATGTAACAGCCATTATAAATTCTAAAAACCGAAGCAATGCAGGAACCTCTGCTCCAGCACATGGTCTATATTTAACTCAAGTAAGCTATCCAAAGGAGGTCTACAATGTCTAAAAATGTAGATTACTCTGTATTTAAGAGAGTTCTTAAATATGCAAAACCTTATCAAGTTGGATTTTACGTTACTGCCATTTTAAGTATTGTTTTAGCAGTTGTTGCTATTGTTAGACCAGTGCTTATTCAAGTTACTATTGATGACTATATTAAAGGAATGGATAGTGAAGGTCTTTTTACTATGACTATTATTTTAATATGTGTTTTAGTTGCTGATTCTATTTTGCAATACTTTTATACACTTCTTGGAAATTTACTTGGCCAAAATGTAATTAAAGATGTTAGAAGCGAAGTTTATCATAAAGTAATCAACTTTAAGTTAAAACAATTTGATACTACCCCTATTGGTAGATTAATAACAAGAACTGTTTCTGATATTGAGACTATTGCCGAAATGTTTACAGGAGGTATTTTGGTAATTATTGCCGACTTACTAAAAATATTTGCAGTATTAGGCTATATGTTTTATACCAATTGGGCTTTAACTTTAATTACATTAATCCCTTTACCTATATTATTATTTGCTACTTATGTTTTTAAAACTGTTATTAAAAAAGCATATCAACAGGTTGTAGAGCAAGTTTCTCAATTAAACACTTTTGTTCAAGAACATATTACAGGAATGTCGATTGTTCAGATTTTTAATCGTGAAAAAGTTGAGATGGATGCTTTTTCGGAGATTAATAAAAAACATAGAGCTGCACACATCAAAACTGTTTGGGCATATTCCATATTTTTCCCTGTGGTAGAAATCTTATCAGCAAGTTCGTTAGCCTTATTAGTATGGTATGGATTAGGAGAGGTTGCTCAAAAACAAGCTAGTGCTGGAGAAATATTTGCCTTTGTACTATTCATTTATATGCTATACCGACCTATACGCCAATTAGCTGATAGATTTAATACCATACAAAGAGGTATTGCTAGTATGGAACGTGTATTCAATGTCCTAGACACAAAATCAACTATTGAGAATTCTGGAACAATTAAAACGGAAAATTTAGAGGGTAATATTGAATTTAAAAATGTTTGGTTTGCTTACAATGATGAAAACTGGGTACTTAAAGATGTTTCTTTTAAAATAAATAAAGGCGAATGTTTAGCATTAGTTGGCGCTACCGGAGCAGGAAAATCTTCAATCATCAACCTTTTAGGAAGATACTACGAGATTAATAAGGGTGAAATTTTTATAGACGGAATTAACATTAACGATTTTGAATTAGAAAATTTAAGAAAGTTTATGTCAATAGTTTTACAAGATGTTTTCTTATTCTCCGATACAGTACACAACAACATTACACTTTACAGTGAAACAATTACTAAAGAACAAGTAATTAATGCTGCAACCAAAATTGGTGCAAATGATTTTATCGAAAAATTGCCTGGAGGTTATGATTATGATGTAAAAGAGAGAGGTGCGATGCTGTCTGTTGGTCAACGTCAACTAATATCTTTTATTAGAGCCTATGTACATCAACCCAATATTTTAATTTTAGATGAAGCTACCTCTTCAATAGATAGTGAATCTGAAGAATTAATAAAGCATGCAACAAGTATATTAACCGAAGATAGAACTTCCATAATTGTTGCACATCGTTTGAGTACCATTAAGAATGCCGATAAAATTTTAGTAATTGATAAAGGAAGAATTGTTGAAGAAGGAAGCCATAACGACCTTATTAAAATTGATGGTTATTACAAAAAGTTGTACGATTACCAATTTAAAGATAAAACTGAAACACAATATAATTAGTATAAAATCGTAAATGAATAATTACTTTTACTGTTAATGCGAAAACTAACTGGCATATTATTTTTTCTTACTGTAATTACATTTATGTTTTCTTGTAGAAAAGATGATATAAGTACTAATAGTGCAGATATGTTAAGTTTTAGTACTGATTCCGTTTTATTTGATACTGTTTTTACCACTTTTGGATCTACCACTAAACGCTTTAAAATATACAATAACAACAGTTCCGATTTAATTATTTCTAATATTTACATGGAAAAAGGAAGTGGGTCTCAATTTAGAATTAATGTTGATGGAACTCCCGGTAATTCTCATAAAGATGTATTAATTCGTGGTAAAGACAGCTTGTTTGTCTTTTTAGAAGTAACGATTGACCCCAACAATATCTTATCTCCTTTTGTGGTAAATGATAGAGTAACTTTTGTAACCAACGGAAATAAACAAAGTGTTAATCTAGCTGCTTGGGGACAAAATGCACATTATTATGTAGCCAACCGAAGTGCTGGAGGAATACCAATAGTTTATTTAGATAGAGATACTTCTGCCGGACCTTTAGATTCTGTTTGGACTGATGATAAACCCTATGTTATTTATGGAGGTTATTTAACTTTAGATGGAAATGATAAATTAACTATCGACAAAGGCGTTAGAGTTCATTGCCATAATAATTCTGGTATTTGGGTTTACCAAGG
>CBDUPT010000097.1:0-7957 GCA_965369165.1 uncultured Flavobacteriales bacterium
TATTCAAGAAGCATTTATAGTAGGAAGTACGGTTGGTATGTCGGCTGTTGGTTTAAAACCAATAGTTGAGGTGCAATTTGCAGATTACATTTGGCCAGGCTTAAATCAGCTGTTTACTGAAGTTGGTAGATCTTATTACTTATCTAATGGTAAATGGCCTGTTAGTATGATTTTAAGAGTTCCTATTGGAGCTTATGGCTCTGGTGGACCATATCACTCTTCTTCTGTAGAATCTATAGTTACTAATATTAGAGGGGTAAAAGTAGCTTACCCAAGTACTGGAGCTGATTTAAAAGGATTAATGAAAGCTGCTTATTACGATCCAAACCCAGTAGTAATGTTGGAGCATAAAGGTTTGTATTGGAGTAAAATTAAAGGTACAGAAGGAGCAATGACTGTTGAGCCAGATGAGGATTACATTATTCCATTTGGAAAAGCAAGAACAGTTTTAGAAGCACCCGAACAAGATAATTCTGTAGCTATTATTACTTATGGTATGGGTGTATACTGGAGTATAGCAGCTGCTAAGAAATTTGAAGGGCAAGTTGAAATTATCGATTTACGTACACTGAATCCATTGGATGAAGAAGCGATGTACGCAGCAGCTAAAAAGCACAATAAAATATTAATAGTAACTGAAGAATCTGTAGAATGTTCTTTTGCTTTAGGATTAGTTGCTCGTATTCAGAAAAACTGTTTTAAAGATTTAGATGCTCCAGTAGAGATTATTGGTTCTGTAGATACACCTGCAATTCCATTAAATTCAATATTAGAGGAAACTTTATTGCCTAATGGAGATAAAGTAGCAGAGGCGTTGAGCAATCTTTTAAAATTCTAATTTTGAGAAGATTTAAGTATTTATTGATATTGTTGTTTTGCCTTACTCCATGTAAATCAATATTTGCTGAAATACTTGGATCTAATATTGACTCCTTAAAAAATATTATTAAAACATCTGAGTATGATACTTTGGTTTGTCATGCCTATGCTTCTTGG
Source organism: uncultured Flavobacteriales bacterium (assembly GCA_965369165.1). Taxonomy (GTDB): domain Bacteria; phylum Bacteroidota; class Bacteroidia; order Flavobacteriales_E; family Vicingaceae. The sequence continues at coordinate 997 of CBDUPT010000097.1, forward strand.
GGTACAAATATTTATGGTGCAAATCCGGATTCAGCAATACTTTTATGGGAAACAGCAATAGAAATAGCCAAAAAAAATATTCCTATTGAAAAAAATCAACAAGTTAAGAATAGGTTTATCTATTCAATTGCTCAATGTTCAAATAATCTAGGAGTGGTGGCAATGCACCAAGGAAGAATGAAAGATGCTGAAAAGTACTTGTTTCTTGCTTATAAAAACAATATCGCAATTAATGATAAAATTTCTGTTGCAAATGTACTAAATAGTTTAGGCTATTTTTATGGGAACACTGGTCAGATTAAAAAGTCTATCAATTTTCACAATAGGAGTTTAAAACTATTTAAATCTGTTAATAGGAAAGAAGATGTAGCTGCTGTATTATCTAATCTAGCCTTTAGGTATGATCAGATAGGGCAAATTGAAAAATCTTTAAAGGTTAATTATGAAGCCTTAAAAATAAAGGAAGAAATAGGTGATGACCCTAAAAGCATAGCATATTCATTAAACAATATAGCTTTTATTTATAATAAGCAAGGCGATCAAAAAAAGGCTTTGGAGTATTTTAATAAGTGTTTAAAAATAAGAGAGAAAATCAATGATAAAGCTGATCAAGCAGACACCTACAATAATATCGGAAAAATTTATGTGGATAAAAAACAGTATGAAAAAGCTCTTGATTACTTTAAAAAAGCGACAAAGAATTATAGAGAAGTAACAAATAAATCAGGGTTAGCAACTGCTTTTTTAAATATTGGCAATACACATACATATTTAAACGAAAATAAAAAAGCGTTAGATTATTTTTTTATGGGGCATGAAATAGCCGTCTCTTCACAGAATAAGAGTGTTGAAGTAAGTTTATTAGATGGAATTGCGCGAGTTTATCTTAATACAAACAATTTGAACGATGCTGAAAGTTATGCTAATGAAGCATTGAAAATATCAAGGTCTTTAAAGATGCCTGAATTAATTAGAGAGTCATCCTCTATCTTGAATAAGATATATGTAGAAGAAGGTAATTATAAGGCGGCTCTTGAAATGAGGAACCTTGAAATACAAATGCGTGATAGCTTAAACAATGAGAATACTCAAAAAGCTTCAGCACAACAACAAGCTAAATATGAATATGAAAAACAGAAAACGATTGATGATGCTGCCCATGATAAACAAATAGCTTTAGAGCAAGAGCGTCAAAAAAAGCAACGTATAATTACTACAAGTGTTGTCATAGGTTTGGTATTAGTTGTAATATTTTTATTATTTGTTTTTAATCGTTTACATGTAACTCGAAAACAAAAAATTGTAATAGAAAAACAAAGGGATGAAGTAGAAACTGCCCATAAAGAAATAACCGATAGTATTAACTATGCAGAACGTATACAACGTAGTTTCTTAGCTACAGATGAGTTACTCAATAACAATCTAAAAGATTACTTTGTTTTCTTCCAACCAAAAGATGTAGTTAGTGGCGATTTTTATTGGGCAGGTATGTTAGCAAATAAACAGTTTGCTGTTGTAAATGCAGATAGTACTGGTCATGGAGTCCCTGGTGCTATTATGAGTATTTTAAATATTTCATCTATAGAAAAATCAATAGAAAAGGGCATTACAAATCCTGCAGAAATTTTTAATGACACACGTAAAACTATTATTGAGCGCTTAAAGAAAGATGGTTCTAAAGAAGGTGGTAAAGATGGAATGGATGCCAGTATTATTGCTTTTGATTCTGAGAGTAATAAGTTAAATTATACTGCAGCTCAAAATCCTATTTGGATAATAAGAGGTAGTGAGTTGATTGAAATTAAGCCCGAAAAAATGCCAATTGGCAAGCATGATAATGATAGTATTCCTTTTGTAGGAGGGAATTTTGAAACCCAAAAAGGAGATGTTGTTTATACTATAACTGATGGGTTTCAAGATCAATTTGGAGGAGAAAAAGGTAAGAAATTTAAAGTAAAACCATTTAAAGATTATTTAGTTTCTATAGCTCATTTATCAATGCAAGAGCAAAAAGAAAAACTAACAGAAACATTTAATAATTGGAAAGGAGATGAAGAACAGGTTGATGATGTATGCGTAATTGGGATTAGAATTTGATTTAATAAAAATCTGTAAATTTGATAATATGAAAAAAATAGGGCTTCTTATTGTTGTAATTATTACTTCTAACATTTGTTTTGGACAAATAGATGATAATTATGTTTATGGAGATAATGCTTCTAAAACTAACCAAAGTTCAAATAATAGTGGAGGATTTGATTGGAGTAGGACAACTGTTGGGGGTGGATTTGGGATGGTTTTTGGAGATTATACGATTATTGAGGTGGCTCCTACTTTTGGTTATTACCTAACTGACGAATTAATTGTAGGTATTGGTGCAAGTTATACTTACTATTCTGACAAAAGAAATAATTTTAGTACAAGTTTATATGGAGGGAGATTATTTACAGAATATTTAATCCCTGATTTTCCTATAATGGCTCATGCAGAATTAGAGGTTATCAATGTTGAAGATTTTAGTGATGGTTCTCGTATAAACGTAATTAATCCTTATGTTGGTGGTGGTATTAAACAGAATATAGGAGGTAATTCTTATTTTTATATACTTGTATTGTGGAATTTAAACGAGACTCCAGAATCTTACTCTTTGCAACCTAACCCAATAATTAGGGGTGGAGTTGCTATAGGGTTGTAAAAATCTGTAAATTTGTTGGTCGATAAAAAAGATTTTTATCGAAAAAATATTTAACTGCTTTTATGATTTTTAGAGTCTTTATTTCTTTGTGTTTCATTCTTTCTGTTTTTTCAACTTTTGGTCAACAGGTAAGTTATTCTACCAATAATTATCAATTAGAATTTGCTAACGCATATAGTCAATATCCAGCTGTCCCCAAAGGTGTTTTAGAGGCTGTATCATATACAATGACTCGATTTCAACATTTGCAAAATGTTGAGAAAAGCTGTACAGGATTACCTAAAACATATGGAGTTATGGGCTTAACTTTGGATGGAGAAAATTATTTTAATAATAACTTACTTTATATATCTCAAGTCTCAGGTATTTCAGTTAATGATATTCTTAATAGCCCACAACAAAATATATTAGCTTTTGCAGCTGCTTATAATCATGAGTTGATGCTTTTAAGTCCATTTAAGGATCAAGAACTTAATGTAGCTCATATTTTAACACAGTTAAGTGAATTACCTAGTTCAAGTTTACAGGCAGATTTTGCCTTAAACTCTCATTTATATTCTGTAATGAGTTTTATGAATGATAAGAAGATGCAGAAAACTTACCATTTCCCAAATCCAAACTATGATTTAGAAAAGGTATTTGGTCAATCCAATTTAAAGGTGTTACAATCAACTAATGTTACTATTCAAAATGAAAATATTGAAGGTGATGAAGGGGTAATTTATAAAAAAAATACAATCAATAATAAGAGTGCAGATTATCCTCCAGCTTTATCAAACTTCACATCTTGTAACTTTAGTTCAAGAAATGGTACTCCAATTTCTGCGGTAACTATTCATACTGTTCAGGGCAGTTATGCGGGGTGTATAAGTTGGTTTAAAAACTGTAGTGCAAATGTTTCTGCTCACTATGTATTAAGGTCTAATGATGGTCAAGTAACACAAATGGTTTTAGAATCTAATAAAGCATGGCATGTTGGCAATTCTAATCCTTATGCAATTGGGTTAGAGCATGAAGGGTGGGTTAATAATCCAGCTTGGTATACAACAGCAATGTATCAATCTAGTGCTGATTTAGTAAGAGATATTACACAGAGTGGATATGGAATAAATCCATTAAGAACAGCTTATTTTCCTTGGGCACCAACTACAAATTATAATGCATCAAGTATTCCAGGTAGTTGTGTTGCTATAAAAGGGCATCAACATTTTCCTAGTCAATCACATACTGATCCTGGGGCAAATTGGGATTGGGATTATTTTTATAAATTAATAAACGCACCAACTACAACTACAGTAACTAATACAAATTCTTCAGGAACTACTTATGACTCTGGAGGGAGTACTGGTAATTATTCTGATGATGAAAGAACTTTGTTTGTTATTCAGCCAACAAATGCTCAATCAATTACATTAACAGTTAATCAATTTGATATAGAAGATACTTGGGATTATTTATATATATATGAAGGAACTTCGGTTTACAATACTAGGGTTGGTATATATACAGGAACAACAATTCCAGCGACTATTAATGTGAATAGTAGTGCAGCCTTAATTGAGTTTCGTTCTGATTGCGGCACAACTAAGCCTGGTTATAGCATTAGTTGGGGTGCTGTTACTGCTGATACTGTGAAACCTACTACTGTGGTTTCACCAGTAAATACATGGGAGACTTCTAATTTTACAGCAAACTTTACTGATAATGATAATATTGGAGGAAGTGGGATTCAAAAAAGCTACTACCAAGTAATTGATTATAATGGAACGGAGTGGAGAGCAAATGCCAATAGTGGATTTTTTGCAGATAATTTTGATTCTGCTATTCATCCAGAATGGAAGCCTGTTGTAGGAGCTTGGAGTATTAATACTGGGGCACTTTATCAATCTGATGACACACTGAATAATACAAGTATTTCAGCGTATTTAGATCAGAGTTTATCAAATAGGTATTTATATCATTATAAAGCTACAATAGATGGAGCGGGAACTAACAGAAGAGCTGGGCTTCACTTTTTTGCAGATGATGATACGCTTACCAATAGAGGTAATTCTTACTTTGTTTGGTTTAGGGTTGATGATGCTAAATTGCAGATTTACAAAGTTGTTAATGATGTTTTTGGCCCTCCAGTAGTTAATATTCCTATTACTACGGTTGCAGGTCAGATGTATGATTATAAAATTATTTATGATAGAATTTCTGGAGATTTAATGGTTTACAGAGATGATCAATTTATTACATCTTGGCAAGATCCTTCTCCAATTGCTACAGGTGATTATATATCTTTTAGAAGTGGACACTCAACATTATCTGTTGATGAATTTAAAGTTTATAGATCTAGATATCCCTCAGTAAATGTAACTGTAGGGCCAACCGGAGATATACGTTATCAAAACCCAAATCCATCAACACCTAGTGGAAAAATTAAGTCTATTGTTGATGATAATGCAAATAATATTTCTACAATTTCATCTCAATTAGTAAATGTGGATTGGACACCTCCTACAAATTATCAGGTTAATGATGGGGTTACTTTTGATATTGATACTACTAATGTAAATAGTCAATTAGATGCGAATTGGAATAGTGCAACAGATAGTAATTCTGGTGTAGTTTCTTATTCATATGCTATTGGTACTACCCCTGGAGATAGTAATGTTGTTGGTTGGACTAACAATGCTTTAAACACTTCTTTTAATGAAAGTAGTTTGTCACTAATCAATTTTCAAGATTATTATGTTTCTGTGCGTTCAGTAAATGCCGCAGGATTAGATACTACAATAATAAGTGATGGGGTATGGGTGATTATAGCCAATGGAATTAATGATATTGTGAATGTTAATTCTGGGGTTTATCCTAACCCATTTAGTTCAAAAATCTACTTAGATTTTATAGCAAGTAATAAAGAAAACATTAGTATTAGTATTACAGACAATTTAGGTAAGCAAATTTATTTTGAAGATATTGTGGCAAAAAAAGGCTATAAATTAAATCTTCAAAGATTTAATTTGTCTGCTGGTGTTTATTATTTAAACCTTAGCACAAGCTCTAAAAATCAAACGATAAAATTGATTAAACAATGATTTTAAGTAGGTCATTACTGCTATTGTTGTTTACAATAGTTTCTATTAGCATAATAGGTCAGCATACTTCTATACACCACGAGCAAAGTGAATTTTATAATCAATATCAACATTATTCTGAACAAGATTTTAATCAAGTAACTGGAATTACTAACTCTATAAATGCTAAAAAACCGTCTTCATGTAATTTAGAATATGAAGTTTATGGGTGGCATCCATTTTGGGTAGGTACAGCTTATAATAATTATGATTTTAATTTACTTTCTACCTTTTCTTATTTTTCTTATGAACTAAATCCTTCAACAGGTAACTACAACTCTATTCATAGTTGGAAAACAACTAATTCTATCACTATGGCTCAAGCAGCAGGTGCTAGAGTCGAGTTATGTGTAACTAATTTTGGTTCTAGTAATAACAATACTTTCTTAACTAATATGACTGCTCGTCAAACTTTAATAGATAGTTTAATTTCATTACTTGCTTATAGAAATGCTGATGGAGTTAACATAGATTTTGAAGGTGTTTCAGGTAGCAATCGAAATGATTTAACCAGTTTTATGATGGATTTATCTAACCAATTAAAAGCTGCCCGTCCTGGTTCCACTGTTAGTATGGCAACTTATTCGGTAGACTGGAATAACGTTTTTGATTTTGTTGCTTTGAGTAATTATGTAGATCAGTTTATTATTATGGGGTATGGTTATTATTATAGTGGAAGTTCGGTGGCTGGTCCAACAGACCCATTGTATAGCGGAACACTTTGGAGTTCATATAATTTAGTCCGTTCAATTGATTATCATTTAAAAGCTGGAGTACCTAGTAGTAAATTATTAATAGGCCTACCTTATTATGGTTATGAATGGGAAACGGTTTCTAATACTGTAACATCCAATACAACAGGAAATTTTTCATCATCTAGAACTTATAGTTATGTAAAAAATAATGCTTCGGGTAACTATACAAATAGACAATATGATCAACAATCAGAAACACCTTATTACATTTATAATACTGGAACTAATTGGAGGCAGGCATTTGTTTGTGATGAAGAAAGTTTAGGGGAAAGGTATGATGTTGTTAAACAATTGGATATTGCAGGTATAGGTATTTGGGCATTAGGTTATGATGATGGTTATACTCAGTTATGGGATTTGATTGAAGAAAAATTCACAGATTGTTCAAC
>CBDUPT010000098.1:0-7895 GCA_965369165.1 uncultured Flavobacteriales bacterium
AGCTTGCTTATTTAGCAAACTTGGTTAATAAATTACAATTTAATGCTCATCATGCTCAGCAACTGCTCCTCCGAAATAAAGAGCGGTTAACATGGTGAATATATATGCCTGTAAAAAGGCAACTAAAAGCTCTATAATAGATAAAAACAAGGTCAACCCAAGGAAAGCTCCTTTTGCAAACCAGTTTGTAAATACATATAATAGACCTATTAAACTCATTAATACAATGTGCCCTGCAGTCATGTTCGCATATAAACGAATCATTAATGCAAAAGGCTTAATAAACACACCCAACAATTCAATCGGTGCTAAAACAAATTTCATAGGAACAGGCACTCCTGGCATCCAGAAAATGTGTCCCCAATAATCTTTTTTAGAAGTAAACTGAGTAATTAAAAATGTGATTAATGCTAAACCAAAAGTTACAGCAATATTATTGGTTACTCCAATTCCTAACGGAGTCATACCTGCTAAGTTTAAAAACCATATAAAAAAGAATACAGTTAATAAGTAACTCATGTATTTTCTATAGTATTTTTTACCAATGTTAGGGATAGCTATTTCATCTCTAACAAATAATACTAAAGGCTCTAAAAATTTACCTCCTTTAGATGGTACTAAATTATTGCTATACGATTTTGCAAATCTTTTAAAGACAAAAAAGATAAGCAACCCTACCAACATTATCGTTAAAACATTTTTAGTAATCGAAAAATCTAATGGCTTTGCATTTGTTGGGTGATGATGTTCATCATAACTAATTGTACCCTCAGCATCGGTTTTGTAAATTTTACCGTGATATAATTTATAAAAATTACCTTTAGATTCTGCTACAGTTTCTCCATGATGAAATTTTGATGAAGAAAACAAATGTAACCCTTCATCCCATAAAATTACTGGCAATGGAAAACCAATCCCTTTAGCTTGCCAAATTGTAAAATCATAAGAATCCTGTAAGTGATGTTTAATATAAGCCTTTCTTTTTGCCGCTTTTTTTTCTGCCTCAGTTAATTCAACTACAACTTCCTCATGATGAGTAACTTCTTCTTCATTATGCTCCGCTTTATCTTCATGATGATTTGCAAACAACGCAAACGGACTAATTAACATTAATAATAGTAATGTTTTTATAGTAATTTTTAACTGCATATTCTTCGTCAAAAAAGGGTGTTTTAAATTTGCTGCAAACGTAAGATTTTATATTAAATCCAAGAAAGAAAAAAAGGTTTTATTTTCACTATTTTTCAAGGTTATATAATTATGCTTTTAAGGCCTTATTTATTAAGGGTTCTACTCAGGAAAATAACTTCAATAACTAGAGCGATTGAGTAAGGAATAAAAAAAGATGCAAATTCTAATCGGGTAACATCACCATCTTCTTTAAAAGATGCATGAAAAAAAACGAAATAAAACAAGAATTTAAAAAGACTTCCAGCCATAAAAATAAATCCTAAAGAACCTGTGGCTCTATTTTGTAATACAGTTAAAATTAAAACAGTTATTGAGGCGAATATAAAATTGAAAGTATAGGTTGCAATAATCTTGTTATCAAAAAGCGGGAGACAAAAAAAATGAAGGACTAAAAGGTGTCCCCCAAAAACTATTAGCATAAAAAAAGTAAGAAGACCAATAAATTTAGCGCAAGTTTTAAGCATCAATTATCTTTGTTGAGTTTGTTGACTTGACGTAAAACATTGAATAGAGAGATGCATACTGCTAGTAAAGTAAAACCAATAGTAAACCATTTTTTTTCACTTGGATATTTTTCATCTAGCCATTTGCCGAAATAGGCACCAGCAAATATAGTTACTCCCATTTGAGCACCAATACCTGTTAATTTTAAAAAGTTTTTAGGCTGTTTGGGCTTGTTCGAAGACTTCTTGTTTTTCTTCATTTTTTATACCGTTTACTACGGTTCCCATGTTACAAGAGCCAGTAAATGTAGCTCCTGGTTCAATTGATAGTTTGTTAGTATTTATGTCACCAAGAATATTTGCTGTAGCTCTAAGTTGTAATAATTCTTTTACACCTAAAGTTGCTTTAATTGTTCCTGAAACATCTGCATTTTTGCAAATAATTTCACCTTCGATAATTCCTTGTGAACCCACTACAATTTTACCTTCAGATTTTAAATTACCACTTAAAATTCCGTCTATTCTAATATCACCTGCACATATAACATCACCTTTAATTTCAGTACCTTTTCTTATAATGTTTATTGCTGGTGTTTCTACCGCATTACTTTTTGCCATCTGTTTTGAATTTTTCTTAAACATTTGCAACTAATTGTTAGCAAATATAATCATTTTTGAGCCTATTTATCTATCTCAAAATTTTTCTTAAAAAATTCGAGATACCCTTTCACATCTTTGTTTTTATAAAAAAGAACAAAATTTTCTTTAGAAATTAAGAATACTTGATATTTTTTATCCAAAAGATCGGTAAGATTATCTTTATTCAATTTAAAAGATTTATAATAATCTATAGCCTCATCATAACCCTGCATCTTTTTAACAATAATTATTTGCTGAGTAGGGTCAATAAAAATATTACTAACATTTAAGACTTTTGCACTATAATACTTTCTGTTAAAATTAGATATATCAACTTTGTATTTATTCGATTTCTTGTCCGTACCAGGCACAACTACAACTAAATGAAATTCGGTATTAAACTGATGCTTATATGGCACCGTAGAGCTTTGAGAATCACCACCAACCCCAACCTTAACCCCTTTCTTTATTAAATCTAATATACGCTGAGCCTCTTTACTTGATTCTGTACCAGGGTGATTAATTAAAATATTTTTTAAAGCCAACTTGAATGAATCTAAAGGTTCTACATGACCTATAGCCATAGCAGCTAACAAATCAAATTTATCTAAAATATGGTTGTCTGCAAAGATGGTTTTAGCCTTTCTACAACGAGTTAATACCTTTTGATACTTCCAATCCCGATATAGATCAAAAACTATACTATAATAATTATCAACTCTTTTTCGATTCTCTCTCGTAACCTTGTTATAAGTTGGGTCTTGTATTATTCGAGCATACTCACTGTCAGGGTATTCATCCAGAATCAACTTTTTGTATTTTGCTTTCATTACATCATTATCTGTTAGCAAGCTTATTCGATATAAATTATACCAAGACGGTAACTTATACCTACAAGTATCATATCTACTCACTAAATCTTCAAACGACTTTGTAGCATGTTTATAATCCTGGAAGTCTTCTCGATATAAATTACCCATTTTATAGAGTGCTTCAATAATACTATTGTGTGATACATTTAAGGAAGAATCCGTAAGTGGTAAAAATTTCAAATAATACTCTTCGGTGGTTCTTGGGTTTATTTTAGCGCCAGTACTATCTGTTTTAGCTGAATCTGAAGTAATAAAATCATCATCAAATGTTACAATAGTTTCTTTATTACTTCTACGCCAATGATCTTCTAACTTTCTATTGCCCCAATTTTTCTTAAAATCTGTAAAGCCAAAACCGAGGGTAGTTTGATTGTAAAAATACCAATTACCTGCATTGTTTAAATTAGCATTTATGTTATTTGGAGTTGAATTATTATCTAACGAATTAAATTCAGCCTCCTCTGCCAGCCTCTCTTCTTCCTCTCTTTTAGCTTTCTCAATCAATTCATCTATCACCACTTTTCTATATCCAACATCAGAAACCATTCTTTGTAAACTATCTTCTTTTTCTACAATCATGATATTCTCTACCAAAGCATTTAAAGCCTTACTCCTATTGTAAATAGATTCATAACGATCATAATCTTCTGGAAGCACTGTTAAACAGCTATCATAATAAGCCTGAGAACTTACATAATTTGGTTTCTTATAAAATATTTCTCCTAGTCTTAAATAAGAAAGCGCCTTTTGCTTGTTATTAGAAACACTTGCAGCTGCAGATTTTTGTAAATATTCAATACCTAAAGGCTCATCACTTTCTTTGAATGCGATATCTGCTAAGGCATAATAAATTTGATCTAAAAACTCAGCATTTTTACCATCTTTAACCATTTTGGTTAGCATCTTTTTAATATCACCCCCCTTTTCTGAACCTGGTTCAAACGACATAGCCCTACTAATTTTTGCATTAAAAAGCATATCATATCGAGGCTTTAACTTTATAACCTGAGTAAATAAATCAGAAGCTTTTCCATACTCTTTTTTCTTTAACCAAAGCTGAGCTAACACATAGTTGTAACGTGTTTTTTCTTGTTTATTTTTTGTTGTTTCTAATGCTTTTTCTAATCGATTAACTGCATCATCTACATTCCTCTTTTTAATAAAATAATCTGCATACAACGCATTAAAATCACTACTATATTGTTTTGGAACTCCTTGCTCATCAATCAATGTAAGGTATGATTCCGCTTTATTCATATTCCCTAGCTCAACATGTGTTCTAGCCAACCATATCAAACCTGAAAAGCGTTCGTCTTGTTTTTTATAGGCTTTTGCGATGTATTCAAACACTTCTTCTCCAACAAAATATTCTTGCTTATAGAAACGAGCTATTCCCATTAGCATATAACAATCATCTATCCACCTATTATGTTCCTTTTTCCTAAGATACATAGAGTGTCTATCAATTGCGGTTGAAGTTTTCTCAATAATTTTATCCATATCTGGATAAAGAGCCTTTGCTTGTTCTTCTGATGGATAAATGAATAATGGAAGCACTTCTGAAAAATCATCTTTATGCTGATCGTAGAGTGCTCGCTCTGTTTCTCTTTTAATTTCCCTTGCGTTAAAAAAGTAATTATAACGCGTAGTCGTATTATGATATGCCCTACTCGTAAACCGACTTTTTTTACGTGAACACCCACTCAACACCACTAAAAAAAGTGTTAACCCAATGATTATTATTTTATTTCTAAGGTTCAATTTGTCTTGAATCGCTAAATAAACTTAGTAATACTAACTTTAGTATAAATAATCTGCTAAAATACTTATTAGTTATAAATAATAAAGTAAAACACCAATGAAAGTAGTGATTTTGGCGAGGCAATTAGTAAATTAACATTTTTTACAAAATCGGATTATTACAATTTTATTAAGCTTTCGGTATATTTGTAACCACAAATAAATTATGAACAAATTTAAAAAAAAACCAAAAAAATTTCAGCGACTAAAAAACAAGTATCGCTTGGTAATTTTAAATGATGATTCTTTTGAAGAAAAAGTATCTTTGAGATTATCCCGCTTAAATGTTTTTGTGGTTTTAGGGCTAAGTTCTTTAGTCTTAATTTTATTAGTAATTCTTCTTATTGCTTTTACTCCTTTACGAGAATTTATCCCAGGATATGCTAATGTTTCTATTAGAAAGCAAGGGGTAGAGAACTATATTAAAAGTGATTCGATGGAATTGGCTTTAACTCACAACAATTTATATATTGACAACCTAAAACACATCATTCAAGGTAATCCAATTGAGTTTGATGAAAAATCAATAGTTGATAGCTCTGTAAACTACAAAAATATAACGAACGAACCTGTAGAGGAAGATTCTCTTTTAAGAAATATGATTGAAACTGAAGAAAAATACAATCTATTTAATGCTGCAGGAAACAACCCTGGAAACATAAGTAATTTTATCTTTTTTAACCCTTTAAAAGGAAGTGTAACAAATAGATTTAACATTAAAAAAGAGCACTTTGGAATTGATGTAGTTGCTCCTAAAAACGAAGCTATTAAAGCTACTTTAGATGGTACTGTAATTTTTGCTGAATGGACTGCAGAAACAGGATATGTTATACAATTACAACATGCCGACAATATCGTCTCGATTTATAAACATAATTCTGTATTACACAAAAAAGTGGGTGACCATGTTAAAGCGGGAGAAGTAGTTGCAATTATCGGAAACTCTGGAGAACTATCTACAGGACCTCATCTTCATTTTGAACTTTGGTATAATGGCATTCCGATAAATCCGGAAGATTATATGATGTTTTAATAATACTTAGCCTTAAACAATCTTTTTACTACCGTTTATTAATTGTCTATACAGACAGTTTAATTTTAGTTAACTTTACCAATCAACTAACTAAATAATTTTATGAAATTTTTCACGCTTTTAGCTGCTACATTTTTAATTTCAATAACATCTTCAGCTCAAACTGAAATAATTGAAACCGACAGAATACATTGTGGTACAGCTCAAATTAACAACCAAAGATTAGCAGAGGACCCAACTTTAATTAAAGTTTTTGAAGCTCATAACAAATTGGCTATTGAAAATGAAAAAAAAATGGCGTCTAACAAAAAAGGACCTATCCTTTTTACTATTCCTGTTGTGTATCATATAATCCATAATAATGGTCCAGAAAATGTTTCTAAAGCACAAATTGAGGCTTCTATACAGAATCTAAATGATGATTTTCAAAAATTAAACATGGATATTTCGCAAGTTGTACCAGCATTTTCAGGTATAGCTGCAGACTGTCAAATACAATTTAGGTTAGCTCATAAAGATCCTAATGGTAATTGTACAGAAGGTATAACAAGAACTGTTTCCACCTTAACTTATACAGCCGGAGAAAATGTAAAAAGTTTGGTTAATTGGAATACTACAAAATATCTAAACATTTGGGTTGTACAAACACTGTCTAGTGGTGCAGGCGGATACTCATATTACCCTGGGTATGCTCCTAGTCAAAGTGCCGAAGGTATTATCATACGTTCTGCTCAACTAGGAAACTCTGTGACTCATGAGGTAGGACATTATTTTAATTTACCACATTGCTGGGGAAGTTCAAATACTCCTGCACAAGCAGGAAACTGTAGTAGTGATGACGGAGTAAGTGACACTCCAAATACAATTGGTAACACAACATGTAACACTTCATCTGTAACTTGTGGTACTCTTGATAATGTTCAAAACTATATGGAATATTCATTTTGTGAAAGAATGTTTACCAATGGACAAAAAAGTAGAATGCATACTGCGTTAAATAACAGCTGGGGAAGTAGAAATACCTTATGGACCACTTCAAATTTAAATGCTACAGGAACTAATGATCCTTATGGACCAGTTACATGTGCTCCAGTTGCAGAATTTAGCTATAACAAACAATACATTTGTGAAGGCGATGCTGTATCATTTACTGATCAGTCATACAATGCCTCACCTACTGCTTGGAATTGGACTTTTACTGGTGGAACACCTTCAAGCTCTAGTATAGCCAACCCAACTATTACCTACAACAACGCTGGGGTTTATAGTGTAACTCATCAACCATCTACTTCTACTGGTCCTGGCACAATAACTAAAACCAATATTATAACTGTTAGTTCGTTGACTGCTGATTACATTGGACCTATTATTGATGGATTTGAGAATCAAACACAATATGGAAATGATTGGAGAGTAGAAAACCTGGAAGCAGGGAGTCAAACATGGGGAAACAACAATGTTGCCTCAGCTACTGGATCAAGATCTGTTAGAGTTAGAAATTATTTCACAAGCAACATTAATGAAATTGATGAATTAATCAGCCCATCTTATGACATTTCTTCTGCTAGCTCTAAAACATTGAAATTTAAGGTTGCTTTTGCTAAGAAAACATCAACAGACACAGATAGAATGTTAGTGTATTATTCTACAAATTGTGGAGCTTCTTGGTTATTAAAACTACCTTTAACAACAGCAAATTTAGTAACTGCTCCAGATCACGCAACTTTATTCGTACCTACATCTACCGAATGGGTTGAAAAATCTCTTGATTTATCTTCAATTGGTAACTCTACTAATGTTAGATTTAAATTTCAATTTCAATCTGGAGGAGGAAACGATGTTTACTTAGATGATATAAATATGGGTGGAGGAGCAGTAGGAATTGAAAATAATTTTAACAGCATTGCTAGTTTTAAC
>CBDUPT010000099.1:0-7891 GCA_965369165.1 uncultured Flavobacteriales bacterium
CCTGCAGATGACTGGGAAGAATATGCTTACTACACTAAGACTACAATAAGTCAATCTCTAGCTTTTGGATGGGTAACTTTAGATAGTTTATTACTAGGTGAATACACTTTTGCTAATAGTGCGACTGCTATTGGTATAAATGAAATAGAATTAAATAAAAATCAACTTTACAAAATCTATCCTAACCCTTCAAACAATTATATATGGATAGAATTAAATAAAATAAAAAATGTAGATGGCAAATTTGACGTGTTTGATTTGAATGGAAAACTAATTTATTCTTCGAAAATTAGTGATAAAACAAAAATTAACACATCAGATTGGAAAGCTGGACACTACATAATCTCTATTTCAAATCAAAAAGGAGCTAAGGAACACCATCAGATTATTATTGAATAAAAATTGATTTTTTATAATTTCTGTTAGAAATAAAACCAATTAAATATTTGGTTTAAAACCGATTATACTATCTTTACTTGAAGTTAGAATATCAACTATCAAATAATGAGCACAGATAATAATCAATTAGGATATCGAGAAAGAGACAAACTCTTTAAGAAGTATTTTGTTGAATTAAAAATTAAAGTTGCCTTAAATTGGTTTGAACTTATTGCTCTTTTAGTAGTTTCATTTTTTGGTGCATTTAAACTTATTAAAGTGATGGGAATGCAAAATAGAGTATCATGCATTTTATCTGCACTAGTAATAGCCTGTGTAATTACAGCTTTATTCAGTTACATAAGAAAATACAAACTGTCTATCAACCGTTTTGATAAAGAACGCATTTACAAAAGGGTAAGTAGTGAATTACACCAAAGCTTAAAAGCTAGCTAAAGCTGAATTAAATACTCTTTTACAATTTTAAATAAACGTCCGAGTTCTTCTTTACTAATACAATAAGGTGGTATAATTACAATTACATTCCCAAGTGGCCTTAATATTACCCCTTTATCTAAAAACCACTTATAGGCTATCCTACCGGAATCATTAAAATAAGAACTTTCTCCAGCCGTTTCAATTTCAATAGCCATTATAGCTCCAAAACTTCTAGCTGATCTTACATTTTTATTATCTGACAATTCTTGAACAAATTCAGCCATTTTTTGAGCAATAACAACAACCTTATCCATTGTATTTTCTTGCTCAAACAAATCTAATGAAGCATTTGAAACAGCACAAGCTAAGGGATTTCCTGTATAGGAATGCCCATGTAAAAATGTATCTTTTTTATTGTCAGAATAAAAAGCTTGATAAACTTTATCGGCAACAGCAGTTATTCCTAAAGCCATAAAACCACCTGTTATCCCTTTAGATAAACACATGATATCTGGTTTATTATCAAAGTAATCTGAAGCAAACAATTTCCCTGTTCTTCCAAAACCAGTAAAAACCTCATCTGCAATAGCCAAAACACCATACTGTTGACATAATCCTATCATATCAGATAAAACCTCTGGAGAGTGCATTAACATTCCTCCTGCTCCTTGAACTATTGGTTCAAAAATAAAAGCAGCTACATCATTCGTTTTTAGTAAATCTTCAAACGTTTTTAAAACCTCAAGCTTATTTTCTTCTGTTGGAGGAGTGATAAAGTTGACATCAAACATAAAACGCTCAAAAGGTTCATTAAAACCTCCCCGAGCAGTCAAACTCATACTACCAAAAGTATCACCATGGTAATCGTTTTCTAAAGCAATAAACTTATTTCGTTTTTCTCCTTTATTAAACCAATATTGAATGGACATTTTCAAGGCAACTTCATTAGCTGTTGATCCATTATCAGAAAAGAAAACTTTCTCAATATTTTGAGGTAATAACTTTACCAAACGCTCAGACAATTCAACCGCTGGAGGATGTGTAAACCCACCAAAAGCAACATGTTCTAATTGATTGGCTTGTTCGGACAGCCTTTTTGCAATATATGGATGTGAATGTCCATGAACATTTACCCACCAACTAGAAAAACCATCAATATATTTTTTACCGTCTTCATCAAAAACATAAACACCCTCCCCTTTTACTATTGGAATGATATCCGCACCTTTCATTTGATCAAATGGATGCCAGATGTATTGTTTATCTTTTTGCTTTAAACTCATAATTTTTTGAATTGATTTTTGTAGCTCAAAACTACATTTTTATTAATCGTTTCGTGTTGAGACACTCTTCCCAAACAAGTTAATCCGGTAAATTTTAAAATATAGCTTTCTGTTTCTTCATTAGTATCGCCATTAAAAATCACTCCAGCTATTTTTATATTTCGTGCTTTTAAAATATCAATACTCAGTAATGTGTGGTTTATGCTTCCCAAATAATTTTGAGAAACTAATACCACTTCAATAGCTAATTTCTGGATTAAATCAATGATTAAATCTTTATCATTTAATGGAACCATTAAACCTCCAGCTCCTTCAATAATTAAATTATTATCTGTTTTTGGAATTTTAATTTTTTCTAAATCAATTTCAACCTCATCAATTTTTGCTGCTGCATGAGGAGACATTGGTTCAGTTAATTGATAAGCTTCTTGGTGAAAAACTGTTTTAGAATTACTTACCAAGCTTTTAACTTTAATGGTATCTGAATTATCTAAATCCCCAGCTTGTATCGGTTTCCAATAATCAGCTTCCAATGCTTCGGTTAGAATGGCTGAAACTACAGTTTTTCCAACATCTGTTCCTATTCCTGTTACAAAGTAATTCATTCCTCAAAGGTAAGGTTTTACACCTCCCTAACCCTCCTTTTTAGGAGGGAATTAATTCTGCGATTAAACTATTTATTTGTTCAGTTGTGTTAAAACTATGCAAACAAATTCTTAATCGTTCTTGTCCTTTTGGTACTGTAGGAGATAATATTGGCCGAACATCAAATCCTTTATTTTGAATTAGTTCTGCTAGCTTTTTAACGGCATCATTTCCTGGAATAATAATACACTGTATTCCGCTACGCGAGTTCAAGGTTGAAAGTTCAAAGTTTAAAGTTGTCTTCCTAAAATAGGTAATCAACTTTTTTAAGGTTTCAACTCTATCTAAATTATCTAACAAAAAATCATGTGCTTTTTTTATGGTTAAGACACTTTGTAAAGGCAAAGCTGTAGTGTAAATAAAAGGGCGGGAAAAATTAATAAGATAAGTTCTTAAATCATTACTTCCTAAAATAGCTGCTCCATGACAACCGTAAGCTTTCCCAAAAGTTACTACACGAGCAAAAACATCGTTTTCGATATTCAACTCAGCACACAAACCTTTTCCATTTCCAAAAATTCCTGCAGAATGAGCTTCATCTACAATTAAAGCGATATTATTCTCTTTACAAATTTTAGCTATCTCTATTAGTGGCGCAAAATCTCCATCCATAGAGTAAACTGATTCAACAACCAAGTAAACATTACCTTCTGCTTTAGCTATTTTGTTTTGAAGCTCATCTAAATTATTATGTTTAAACGAAAAGCTATTTGCGTTACCCAATCGAATTCCATCCCGTATGGAAGCATGAATTAATTCATCATAAATTATAGTATCTCCTCGCTGTGGGACACATGAGAAAAATCCCAAATTGGCATTATAACCTGAGTTGAATATTAATGCAGCATCGCTTTTATAAAAATTAGCTAAGTAGCTTTCTACTTCTTCCGTAATTTGATGATTTCCAGAAATTAATCGAGAACCTGTTGCACCAAATTGATCTAACTCATTTTCTACTTGATGGATGCTTTTTTCTGAAGCAAAACCCAAATAATCGTTAGAACAAAAATCAATTAAATCATTATTTGATTTTAACACTCGTAAAGCATTGTTGGCTTTACGTTCCTCAAGTTTTTGTTGGATATGTTGATGGTGGTTTTTCATTTATAATTCAAGCCAAGCTTTATTTTCAAGAAGATTAATTACATTATCAAAAGATATAACTACTTCCCTCATCATACTTTTAAACTTTGCAGTTTTGCTAATCTTAATAAATGGGATTAGTATTAATCCCTTATGAGAGTTAAATTCAATTTTAGAAACATTCGGCAAATTATTATATTCAAACAATAACTTACTTTTTAATTTATCATGAACTTCTCTATTAATTAAATTTTTCAACTCTATTTTAGTTGAATTATAAAGTTGAAGATAATCACTTACTTCAACTTCTGACAAACCATAAACCCAGCTATATTGATCTCTAACTGAAGCAAAAAGTCTAAACTTAAAATTAAAAATATAAGGTTCTAATTCATTAGTTCTATTAACTAAGTGTTTAAAAGAAGATGTTTGAATATTTATATCTGATACATTCATTATCGACACTTTAGAACTTTTGTTATTTCTCTAGAATATTACACCTCCCTACCCCTCCTTTTTAGGAGGGAATTTCTCCCCTTTGGGGAGATTAAGAGGGGCTTCCTTCCTTTAAAGCTCTTCTAGCAGCTTTTCCTTTTTCGGTAGCTTCAATATTTCTATCTATTTCATGAGCAGGTCTACTCCATTTTTCTCTACCTTCTTCTTTAACCTCTTTATAAGATTCTTTTGTTGTTGGTTGTTCTCCAGCAGTAAAAGCTTCTTTCGGTTTAACTCCTAAAATATTAAACAATTCCATATCCTCATTGTATTCTGGATTTGGAGTAGTTAGTAATTTATCTCCAGCAAAAATAGAACTTGCACCTGCCATAAAGCACATTGCTTGTCCTTCTTTACTCATGTGTTGTCTTCCTGCAGACAACCTTACTTCAGCTTTAGGCATTACAATTCTAGCAGTAGCAATCATTCTAATCATATCCCAAATTTCAACAGGTTTTTGTTCTTCTAATGGCGTACCAGGCACTGGAACTAAACCATTAATTGGTACAGAACCTGGATGTGGAGTCATATTAGCTAAAGTATAAAGCATTCCTACCCTATCATTTTCATCCTCTCCCATTCCAATAATTCCACCAGAACAAACATGTATCCCTTCGTTTTGAGCGTGTTCAATAGTTCTTAATCTATCATCATAACCTCTTGTAGAAATAATCTCTTTGTAGAAATCTTCTGATGAATCTAAATTATGATTGTAAGCATATAATCCTGCTTCTTTTAATCTTCTTGCTTGATCTTGAGATAACATTCCTAAAGTACAGCAAACTTCCATATTCATAGCGTTTACTTCTTTTACCATGTCCAACACATTATCAAAATCTTCGTTATTCTCTACATTTCTCCATGCAGCACCTAAACAAACTCTTGATGCTCCACTTTCCTTGGCATTGCTTGCCATTTCTTTCACAGTATCAACAGTCATTAAATCATTCTTTTCAATACCAGTATGGTAACGAGCAGCTTGTGGACAGTAGCCACAATCTTCAGAGCAACCACCTGTTTTGATAGAAATTAAAGAGCTTACCTGAACTTCTAATGGATCGTGATATTCTCTATGAACTGTTGCTGCATCATACATCAACTCCATTAAAGGTTTGTTGTAAATTGCTAAAATCTCTTCTTTAGTCCAGTTGTTTCTAATTTCTGCCATAATGATTCTAATTTGAGAACAAATTTAAAGATAAGTAAGTAGAAAGTTGAAAGTTAAAAGTAGAAAGTTTTACACTAATAATTTCTTTAAGTCTCGCCTACATAAATCTACTACTACAGAAAAGGATAGTTAAAAAAAATCACTCATAAATATTGGCATTAATGCGAAACTGATAATTAAGACCATAGTATAAATAAAGTCAGCAACCGATGGCGATGGTTTTTCTGGAATAGGCTCTCTTTTAAGAATTTGAATAAATGTAAGTCGTGCTATTTTTTGAACAATTAAAAATAAAGTTGGAGACATTACTCCCATTAATAAAAGATTTGTTTTTTCAAAACTTACATAACCGGTTAATAACATAATACCTAAAAACACTATTGAAATGAAAAAATTAATATTAAAACATCTATTAATTTGTAACATTTTGTAATCAACAAAAAACCAACAACACAATCCATATCCAAAGAAAAAAATAAATTTTTCTAACAAATCTCTATAGAAATAAGAGGTAATTATACCTAGAACAAATACACTCAATATTATTTTAATAATAGTTTGAAACCTATTATTTAGATTTTGTTTATACTCTTTGGTTTTAGTCTTTTTTATTTCATTTTTATTTACCTTAATTATTTCCGAATTAAAATATTCAATTTGTTCGTAAGCAGTGTAACTTTTTTGTCTAGGTTGTTCCGAAATAGCTCCATTAAATCCAACTTTAAAAGTAGAGTTATCTTCCATAACAACATATACGTTATCATATTCATCATCATTTTCAGGAATATATACTAGTAGTTTATTAGCTTCAAATAAGTTTTTATCTTTACCGATAGTATATCCTATTACATCAACTTTATATTTAATATCCTCAGGATATTTTAAATAATTTATTAAAAAGAAAAAACGTTCATTATCTAAACTATCATCAACCTTTAACACAAACTCATCTGAATGAATTTTAATTAATTTGAATTTTATATCATCATTTAGATCTTCCTCATAAAGATTAATCCATTGATTTAAAGCCTGCTTCAATTCATTATAAGTAG
The DNA here is from genome assembly GCA_965369165.1 of uncultured Flavobacteriales bacterium. Lineage (GTDB taxonomy): Bacteria > Bacteroidota > Bacteroidia > Flavobacteriales_E > Vicingaceae. Next base: position 6,543 of record CBDUPT010000099.1, read on the forward strand.
CTCCTTTTAATACTATCTGATTATCACTTTGCATATTCCTTTTCAAACAAACTTAAATATACATATATTTTTTGTTTAAAAAACTTTACGAACTTTACGCTTTCAAACTTTTAACTCATAAATGAGAATTGACATCATAACCGTATTGCCAGAATTACTAGAAAGTCCTTTTAGTGCTTCTATATTGAAACGAGCCCAAGAAAAAGGTTTGGTGGAAGTTGTTGTTCACAATTTAAGAGATTATTCTACCAACAAACAAAAGAGCATTGACGATTATGCTTTTGGTGGTGGAGCTGGAATGGTAATGCAAATAGAACCTATTGCTGCATGTATTGAAAAACTACAATCGGAAAGAAGTTATGATGAAATAATTTACATGACTCCTGACGGTGAAACAATGAAGCAAGGAATGGTAAATACGCTTTCATTAAAAGAAAACTTAATGATATTAGCCGGCCATTACAAAGGTGTTGATGAAAGAGTAAGGGAACTTTTTATTACCAAAGAAATATCGGTTGGTGATTTTGTTTTGACAGGCGGAGAATTACCCGCAGCAATTTTGAGTGACGCAATTATTCGATTAATTCCTGGAGTTATTAGTGATGAAACTTCTGCATTGACTGATAGTTTTCAAGATAATTTATTGGCTCCACCAGTTTATACTAGACCAGAAGATTACAAAGGGAATAAAGTACCTGACATTTTATTATCTGGTAACCATAAAGCAATTGATAAGTGGCGTGAAGAAAAGGCTATTGAACGAACTGAAAAAAGAAGACCTGACCTTTTAGAGTAAAAACAACTTTTAACTTTCTACTTTATCAACTTTTAACTTCGTCACCTTTACATTGCTCTTCTGGAGCTGCACCACAGAAACCACAAGGCTCTCCATCTGCATTTAATACAGAGTTAACACTTGCACAAGTCTTATCGAACTTACCGTTTTTCTTAAAAATAATCTTGACAGCCATTCCAAAAATACCCAAGGCTAATAATCCTACTGCTAATAAAATGAGTTTCATATCAATGTAAATTATAGTACAAAGTTACGGTAAAAATTTAAAAGCCCCGATAACTACTCGGGGCTTTTTGCACTAACTAAACAGGAAGGTTAACCCCTAAGGGTGGAAATAAAAATTTACTAACTCTTATAAAACTACTAAACTATTTATCTGGTTAGACTGCCTTTTACATTAATGGTTTAATGAAATGATAATTGGTTACCGTTCATCATTTATCAAAGTATCTTTTATCATTTTACTTAACTTAAATTCTAACTCATCACTTGCTATTCCATCTATATCATCACAATCTAAACAAGTTAAACCATCTTCAAGCATTACCCATTT
>CBDUPT010000100.1:0-7887 GCA_965369165.1 uncultured Flavobacteriales bacterium
AATTTACAATAATCAAGGTTTTGCTAATGGTTATGAGGAATCTTTAAAACACATAAAGGCAGAATATTATGTGCTAATTAACTCTGATGTGGCGGTTACCCCAGATTGGTTAGGAATATTGATGGGTGAGATGGAAAAAGATTCAACCATTGGAGCTTGCCAACCAAAGATGTTACACGAACCTAAGCCGGAATTATTTGATTATGCAGGAGCTTCTGGAGGTTTTATGGATGTGTTTTGTTATCCATTTTGCAGAGGACGATTGTTTCATCATCTGGAAAAAGATGAAAACCAGTATGACGATGTTCGTGAGATTTTTTGGGCATCGGGGGCATGTATGTTAATTCGGTCAGAATTGTATCATAAACTAGGGGGGCTTGACGAAATGTTTTTTGCCCATATGGAGGAGATTGATTTATGTTGGCGGGTAAGAAATGCTGGATATAAAATTCTCATAGTACCCGAATCGGTAGTTTACCATGTTGGAGGTAGTGTAATAACCTATGGAAGTTTTTCCAAGCTGTATCATAACTATCGAAACAACCTGATTATGATGTTTAAAAACTTGAGTGTAGGACAATTGTTTTTACTGATACCAATTCGGATGACCTTAGATTTTGTTGCGCTAATAAGGGCTTTATTGACGGGAAATTTTACTGAATGGAAAGCCATTCATGTCGCTCATTTTAGGTTTATTTTTGGGCTTAATAAATGGATAAAAAGTCGCAGGCAGGCTCGTAAGCATGTATCCTCTTCACCTAATTTAAAAGGGTGGTATAAAAAGAGTTTAATTATTCAGGTCTTCCTAAAGAAAAAAACCAAGTTTAGCCAATTGAGTTAAGGAGCTAACTCACGTAATTCTTGCTCTTGATGCAGAACCTACCAATGTTCTAAATTGTTATACAAAACATTATGTTTGGATAAACTTTTTCAATAGTTCTATTACTTAGTAGGAGTAGTGAGAAATTTAGATTAGAATCAATGTTTTTGTTCAAGTAAAACTTGATGGTTGTAAGAATGTTATAATATTTTATCAGATAATTTTCTTATTAAAATTCTTTGAACCAACTCCTTTATCCCCATCTGACCAGCAAACCTGCCACCACCATGATTTATTTCTGCTTGCAATGGTATTGTATTACTTCCTGTCTTTTCAATAATGTCATTAATTATATCAAAGTTAGATTCCATTTTGGCCTCGTGAAAAAAATCATTTCTAATCTTACTGTGCTCAATAAGTATAGCTATAACTTTTTTAGCATCATCTGTTCTATAATCTAACTTAGACACAAAGTCATTTATTCTTCGTTTATTATTCTTTCTACCAGGTTTTTCATAGCCACATTTTTCACATTTTTTTGTGATTGTTTGATCAGAATCGATTTCATCAATTAAGCTGTCAACAATAGTGTATAAATATCCAATTTCTACATTTGAATTATCATAAAAAGGTGAAAGGTATTGTGGTGAAATATTATATAAGGAGAATAAAGATATTTGATTCCGGAGTTTGTCTTTTTTTTCTAGAGAATAAAAAACATTTAAAAGATTAGCAAAATCGAACTTAATTTCGTTCGGATTTGTATGAGGAAATAATTCACAGGAAGAATAAAAGTTGTGTACTTTATACATTCCATGTATTTTATCAATATCTAATTCACAATTTCCATTAACATAATTTTCAAGATCTTCTAATGGGTAAATGGTTTTTTCAACTTCATGAAAATCAAAACCATGCACCCACTTAACACTATGCATACTTGGAAATATGAAACTTGAAAAGGCTATAAAATCAATAACTTTATTTTTAATGAATTGATTAGTTAATTGTTCTTTTTCCCCTTTTATTATAAGGCCAGTAATAGTTCTTGGCCTATAAATTCTAGTTTCTGGCAATTTCTTTTTTGTTGGGTATATAACCAAGTTTATTTTTTCTAAATCGTAAACTTGTTTAGGAACAAGGTCTGTATGTATTTCAAGAGGAACAAAATGCATTTGTAAAATATTTTATATCATCAAATATAAAAAAACGCCCCTGTTTTTCAACGAGGGACGCTCTTAAAAGAAGGATCTTTAATTCCTTTTCGTCATAACGGGCTTGACCCGTTATCTCATTATTGAGAGAGATTGCGGCTCAAGGTCGCAATGACGTTTATATTTTAACTACTGCACATTTAGCTCCACACAGGCAGTTAGCTCTAATGCCACGCTGAATGTGTTCTGGTTTTTAACCAGAACACATTTCACAATCATCAGGATTATCTATTGAGCAAGCCAATGCAGCTGCTTCTTGTTGTTCCTTTAATTGTTGTGCGGTTGGTTGTGCTGCTGCTTCAGTATTAACAGTAAATTTAACTGCGTCTCGAGCGGCTTTAGTTCTTAAATAATACATTCCTGTTTTCAACCCTTTTTTCCAAGCGTAAAAATGCATTGAAGTTAATTTTGCAAAGTTTGCATTCTCTACAAATAGGTTTAATGATTGTGATTGACAGATGTAAGCACCTCTATCAGCAGCCATATCTAAAACAGCTTTTTGTTTAATTTCCCAAACGGTTTTGTACAGTTCTTTTAAATTATCTGGAATCTCAGGAATATCTTGGATTGAACCATTGGCAACCATTATTTTGTTTTTTAAGTCGTCATTCCAAATGCCTAACTTGTTTAAGTCTCTTAATAAGTGTTTGTTAACAACAATAAATTCTCCTGATAATACTCTTCTGGTATAAATGTTAGAAGTATATGGTTCAAAACATTCATTGTTTCCTAATATTTGAGAAGTTGAAGCTGTTGGCATAGGGGCTAATAAAAGTGAATTTCTAACGCCATGTTTAGCAACTTCTTCTTTTAGTACATCCCATTCCCATCTATCACTTGGAGTAACACCCCACATATCATATTGGAAAATTCCTTGCGATACAGGAGAGCCTTCATAGCTTTCGTAAGCACCATCAACTTTAGCTAAATCTTTAGAAGCAGTCATTGCAGCGTAATAAATCGTTTCAAAAATTTCGCTATTTAATTGTTTAGCTTCTTCCGATTCAAAAGGCATTCTTAATAAAATAAAAGCATCTGCTAAACCTTGAACACCTAATCCGATTGGTCGGTGACGGAAGTTAGAGTTTTGTGCTTCTATTACAGGGTAATAGTTGTTATCAATTATCTTATTTAAATTTTTTGTAGCTACGTAAGTGATATCAAATAACTTTTGATGATCAAATTTGCCATCTTTAACAAACATTGGTAAAGCTAAAGAAGCTAAGTTACATACGGCAACTTCATCTTTAGAAGTGTATTCTAATATCTCAGTACAAAGGTTAGAAGAACGAATTGTTCCTAAATTCTTTTGGTTAGATTTCTCATTACAAGCATCTTTGTACAACATGTAAGGAGTTCCTGTTTCTATTTGAGATTCTAAAATAGTGTTCCATAAATCTCTTGCTGGAATTGTTTTTCTTCCTTTTCCTTCTTCTTCGTATTTGGTATAAAGTTTTTCAAACTCTTCACCATGTGTATCATATAATCCTGGACATTCGTGCGGACACATTAAAGTCCAATCTCCATTTTCTTCAACTCTCTTCATGAATAAATCTGGAGTCCACATCGCGTAGAATAAATCTCTTGCTCTGTTTTCTTCTTTACCATGATTCTTTTTTAAGTCTAAGAAATCAAAAATGTCAGCATGCCAAGGCTCTAAGTATATAGCAAAAGAACCTTTTCTCTTTCCTCCACCTTGATCAACATAACGAGCGGTATCGTTAAATACACGCAACATTGGCACAATTCCGTTAGACTCACCATTTGTTCCTTTAATGTAAGAACCAGTAGCTCTAACATTGTGGATGCTTAAACCAATTCCTCCAGCAGATTGTGAAATTTTTGCTGTTTGTTTAAGTGTATCATAAATGCCTTCAATACTATCATCTTGCATAGTTAATAAGAAGCATGATGACATTTGAGGTTTTGGAGTACCTGCATTAAATAATGTTGGAGTAGCATGGGTAAACCATTTTTCCGACATTAAGTTGTAAGTTTCAATAGCCGACTCGATATCTTCTTTGTGAATACCAATAGCTACACGCATTAACATGTGTTGTGGGCGTTCAGCAATTTGACCTTCTAACTTTAAAAGGTAAGCTCTTTCTAAAGTTTTGAACCCAAAGTAGTCATAGTTAAAATCTCTATCGTAAATAATAGAAGAATCTAAGATGTCAGCATTAGCCTTAATTATTTGAAAAACATCAGTTGCCAATAATGGGGCTTCCTCACCAGTTTTTGGATCAATATAGTTGTAAAGTTTTTCCATGGTGTTAGAAAAACTCTTATCTGTATTTTTATGTAAGTTAGAAACAGAAATTCTAGATGCTAATAATGCAAAGTCTGGGTGTTGAACAGTCATTGTTGCAGCAACTTCAGCAGCTAAATTATCTAATTCAGAAGTGGTTACGCCATCGTATAAACCTTCAATTACACGCATAGCAACTTTAGTTGGGTCAACTAAAGCATTTAATCCATAACAAAGTTTTTTTACTCTAGCTGTAATTTTGTCAAACTGTACGGGCTCTTTTCGGCCATCTCTTTTTACTACGTCCATTCCTTTAAGGAGTTAAAAAGTTAAAAGTTTAAGGTTAAAAGTTTTATGCATTAACCTCTATTATTTTTTGTCTTGTTTCTTGTCTCTTCCAGTCTTGCTTCTTTATTAAAAGTCTTCGTCTAAACTAAATGCATCATTTTGCTCACTTCCAGATGACACTCCAGCTTTTTGATATTCTGCTACTCTTTTTTCAAAGAAATTAGTTTTTCCTTGTAAAGAAATCATATCCATAAAATCAAAAGGATTTGTGGTGTTATATACTTTATCACAACCTAATTGTTCTAACAACCTGTCTGCAACAAACTGAATGTATTGATTCATTAAGTCAGAATTCATTCCAATTAAACGAACAGGTAAAGATTCTGTAACAAATTCTGATTCGATTTCTACAGCATCAGTGATAATTTTTGTTACTTTTTCTTTTGATAGTTTGTTTACGATATGATTGTTGTATAACAAGCAAGCAAAATCCATGTGCATCCCTTCATCACGAGAAATTAACTCATTAGAAAAAGTTAAGCCTGGCATTAATCCTCTTTTCTTTAACCAGAAGATTGAACAAAATGAACCAGAAAAGAATATTCCTTCAACTGCGGCAAAAGCAACAATACGTTCAGCAAAGCTTCCATTTTCTATCCAACGTAAAGCCCAATCAGCTTTTTTACGTACTGGAGGGAAAGTTTCAATGGCATTAAATAAGTAATCTTTTTCTTTATTGTCTTTAATGTAAGTGTCTATTAATAAAGAATAAGTTTCTGAATGAATGTTTTCCATCATTATTTGGAAACCATAGAAAAACTTAGCTTCTGTATATTGAACTTCAGCCACAAAATTTTCAGCTAAATTTTCATTTACAATTCCATCACTTGCAGCAAAAAACGCTAAAACATGTTTGATAAAGAATCTTTCATCGTCATTTAATTTATTATCCCAATCTGTTAAATCTTGAGATAAATCAATTTCTTCTGCAGTCCAAAAACTTGCTTCACTATCTTTATAAAATTTCCAAATATCATCATGTTGAATTGGGAATAAAACAAAGCGGTTAGGGTTCTCGGCTAAGATAGGTTCTTGGTTAGCTATAGTGGTGTTTTCTGGCAAAACTGCCTCAATGTTTAATTCTTCTTTTGTTTTAGTGTTTTCTTCCATACAACCAATTTTATAGTGTTAAAATAAGAGAATAAGACGCTGATTTACAGCTTCTTATTTGCTTATAAATATTTTAATTAAATGCCGTAAAGTTTCTTTTGGAAACAAATTGGACTACAAAAATTGGTAAAAAAAAGAGGAGTGGCAATACAATTTAATTCACAATCGAACCGAGTTTTCAACACTCTGATTTAACAAAAAATTGTGTATAAATATTTTTTATATGCTTAACATATTGGTAACATTGAAGATGTGTTTGTAGAAGCTTATTTATTTTTAGACGATAGAAAAAAAGAGTTGGTCGATTGGATTATTTTTCTATATTATTCAAATGCTCATCAACTAACTTTAATTCATCAAACCATTCTTGACCAAATTTCCTAATTAGTGGCTCTTTTAAAAATTCATAGGTTTTAACACCTAGTTCTTCACCTAAATCGCAAGCATCATCACAGATGTTCCAATAAGCATAGTTAACTGCTGTAAAAGTTTTGTACTTGTTTAATCGAACAGGAAATAAGTGACAAGAAATGGGTTTTTTAAAATCTGTTTTTCCGTCTAAGTAAGCTTGTTCGATAGAACATTTGGTAATGCCTTTTTCATCAAAAAAGACAAAAGCGCACTCTTCTTCATTTACTAGTTGAGTAACATATTCCCCATCTCCATCTATGGTGTATAGGTCTTGCTCTAATGCTTCAATATTTTTTTGTGGAAGATAAGGTTTTACTATTTCAAAAACATTTTCTAGCTCCTCCAGTTCATCTTCATTTAGTGGTGCTCCAGCATCTCCTTCTACACAGCATGCCCCTTTACATGCGTTTAAATTGCAGACAAATTTTCTATCTAAAAGTTCCTCAGAAACTACGGTATCTTGTATTTGAATCATTAAATGGTTTTTAAAATTTTAATAGTTTCAGTAAGCATGTCATCAGTAAAGTTAAGATGAGTTACTAATCTAATTTGTTGTGGACCAAAAGCAACAACTTTTAAGTTTTTGGTAGCTAATTTTTCAATTATTGTTTTATAATCTATACTATCAATTACTTCAAAAACTACAATGTTGGTGTCAACAGGTAAAACATTTTTAACATACGATAAGCCTTGTAAGGCTACTTCTATTTGTTTTGCTCTATGGTGATCTTTTTTTAATCTTTCAATATTGTTTTCTAATGCAAAAATACCAGCAGCTGCAATAAATCCAGCTTGCCTCATTCCTCCTCCAAATATCTTTCTAATTCGTCTTGCTTTTTTTATGTCTTGTTTTGAACCTAACAATAAAGAGCCAACAGGGGCTCCTAATCCTTTAGATAAGCATATTGAAATGGTATCGAATTGCTGCCCAATAGCTGACGCATTATAATTAGCCTCAACTAGCGCGTTAAAAATTCTAGCTCCATCTAAGTGTAGCTTAAGATTTTTCTCATTGCAAAGCGTTCTGATTTTTTTTATTTCGTTAATGTCATATATACTTCCCCCACCTTTATTACAAGTGTTTTCTAAACTTACTAATTGAGTTTCTGGAGCATGAATATCGTCTGGATTAATAGCGGCTTCAATCATTTTAGCTGTTAATCGCCCCCTATCTCCTTTTAGCAGTTTGGTAGCTAAGCCAGCATTAAACCCTATTCCGCCACCTTCATATTTATAGATGTGAGAAGTTTCATCACAAATTACTTCGCCAGGAGATGAAGAGTTAATTTTAATTCCGATTTGGTTGGTCATAGTGCCAGAAGGGCAATAGATTGCAGAGTCTTTAACAAACATCTCTGCTGCTTGTTTTTCGAGTTGATTAATTGTTTCGTCTTCACCAAAAACATCGTCTCCAACTTTAGCAGAGAACATTGCTTCTTTCATTCTTTCACAAGGAAGGGTTACAGTATCACTTCTTAAATCTATAATCATAGTGGCAAATTTCGATAAAAGTATTAAAATAATTATTAGATTTGCAAACCATTTAAAATGGTTCCGTGGCCGAGCGGCTAGGCAGTGCTCTGCAAAAGCATCTACATCAGTTCGAATCTGATCGGAACCTCAAAAAAAATCCCAACACCGAATATTCGGTGTTGGGATTTTTTATTTATGAATATATGATTTCTATCTAATTAAGCTAAAACCACCTTTTTGGAAGTATTCAGTACCATCATCAC
>CBDUPT010000101.1:0-7880 GCA_965369165.1 uncultured Flavobacteriales bacterium
TGGAAGAATTTATAATCAAATACAAATACAAGGTTATCGTGTAGAAATAGGAGAGGTTGAGTTTCAAATAAAAAAAATACTTCCTAAAAAAAATATTATTATTACAACTTTTACAATTAATGAAGTACTCTCATTAGTTTTGTTTATTGAAGGGGTTGAAGATTTTGATTTAGAAGGTTTTGAAATTAAGTTAAGAAAGAATCTTCCACATTATATGCTGCCAAAAACAATTAAATTTGTTTCTGAATTTCCACTAACCACAAGTGGTAAAACAAATATAAAAGAACTAAAAAACATCCAGAAAGATTGAAGAATAAAGCTCAAATAATTGTAAACCACCATTTTGATTTATATAGAGAATTGGCTGCCGATACAAATATTCTTGATGATGTTGAGTTCTCGTTAACACCTAATAATTCTTTTCCAAACTTTATTTTTAATGAAAATGAAAAGGTTGATATAAAATCAATTCAACAAAAAATAGAACAAGATCAATTACCACCTTTTTGGATTACAGCAGATATAGAATTTACTAAAGTTTTAAATCAAAATGGATTTAAACTGTTAAGGGCATGGCCGCTTTTAATAATGGATAAAAAAGACTTGACAGAACCTGAGGCGGTTAAAGGTTTTAAATTAGAAAAGGTAATATCAGAATCTGAACTACATTCTTGGAAACAAATTGTGGAAGAAGAATATAAATACCATTTTACTATGGAAACACTTAGAAAGTGGTTGGCAAACTCTAAAGTTGATTTGTTTATAGGTAAAATTGATAATGAGTCAGTTTCTTCCATATTAAACTTTACCAATAATAATGTAGTTGGAGGACATTTAGTTGCAACTAGTTCGAATTATAGAAATCAAGGGATAGGATCGCAGACTTTTTATGGTGCATTAAAGCATGCATTTAATAAAGGTTGTGATTATGGTATTGCTTCTTCAACAGAATTAGGATTAAATGCATGGAAAAAAATTGGTTATACCATTTTAGATGATAAACTTTACATAAATTGGTTATTTGCTAAAATGGTTTAAAATGGATAAATTGTTAAACAAGCTTACTCCTATATTTCAAAAAGTTTTTAAAAAAGAAAACTTGAAGGTTAATTTATCTACTTCTGCTGAAGATATAGATAATTGGGACTCGTTAACTCATGTTGTTTTATTGCATGAAATTGAAAAAGCATTTAATATTCAATTTGAATTAGAAGAGTTAATTAGTTTTAAAACAGTTGAAGATATAATAAAAGCATTAGCATCTAAACATGGAGTTTAAAACCATAACCATTTCTGAACTCCCTAATTTTGTAACATCGGACCTTTACAAAACCACAAAAAATTGCCCAATAACTATTCATAGAGCAATTTCTCAAAGTAAAAACCCAAGAGCAGATAAAGATGATCCAGCTTTAACCATAGCAATAGTTGATAATAATATTGCTGGTTATATCGGTTATTTACCTGACACAATAAATAATACAAAAGTATATTGGAACAGCTGTTGGTGGGTTCATGATGATTATAAAACAGTCGCTATACCTTTGTTGTTACAGTTTGTGAAAACAGCCAACCAGAAAATAATTTTAACAGATTTAACTCCACATACTAAGCAAATTGTTGCTAACCTTCCTTTCTTTTCTTTTTGTGAAATGGAAAGTGGCTTTAGGGGGTATTTAAAATTTAATTTACATGAGGTTTTGCCTCAAAAGAAACAACAATTAAAAAGCTTTAGCCCATTACTAAAGGTGACCGATTCTGTTGCGAATACTTTTGTTTTTAAAAAGAAGCAAAACATAAAATTACAAGCTGAAGAGATTGTGTCGTTTACTGCTGCCGATAAGGATTTTATCAGCTATAAAAACACACAAGAATTAATGCAAAGAAACTCGACAGAAATTGAGTGGATATACAATAATCCTTGGATTGAAAATAATAGTATTGATTACTCAAACTATCATTTTACTGCTAAGTCTGATAATTTTAAAACTTCAATTATCCGTTTTACAGATAATAATAATAATGTAGTTGCAATTATTTATTTAAAACAACGAAACCATCACTTAACTATTCCTTTTATTTATTACGAAGATGCTTATTTAAAAGAGGTATCTAAATACATTTATAATTATGCGTTAGATAATAAATCTGTTACTATTACAGTATTTAGTACTTCTTTAAAAAAGTGTTTTGAAAACGATTTCTCTTTTATTACTACTAGAAAATTAAATAGAAACTTTGCTTTTCATGAGTCTATACAACATTTAATTAAAAAACCTGTTATCTTGCAGGATGGGGATGGTGATGTAGCCTTTTGCTAAAATAATTGATTTGTGAATATAACTTATCTTAAACATAAAGACATTGATTTAAAGCTTTGGGATGCTTGTATAGGCAGATCTGTTAATCAGTTGATTTATGCAGAAAGCTGGTATTTAAATTTAGTATGTCCAGAAGGATGGGATGCTTTAATTTTAGAAGATTATCAGGCAGTTATGCCTTTGCCATTAAAAAGTAAGTTAGGTTTAAGTTATATCCAACAACCAATATGGACACAACAATTAGGTGTATTCTCTATAGCTGATATAACTGAAGAGTTGGTTCTTAAATTTATAAAATCAGTTCCTAAAAAATTTAAATTCATAAGTAGTAATTTGAATTATAATAATGTTTGTGATTCATTACCCCTGATATCAAAAACTAATTTAATACTAGGTTTAAATTCATCTTATGATCAAATTAAATCTTCTTATTCATCTAATACCAAAAGAAATATTAATAAGGCAGCTAAAAATGATGTACAGTTAAATTTTAAAAGTGATAACGTTAACTTATTTATTGATTTTATTAAATCTACATTAGAGAATCCTCTTCCAGAAAACGATATTACCATCTTAAATCATATTATTAAAGAAAGTTTAGATAGTGATAATGGATTTTTAGTTACTGCTACACAAAACAATAAAGTAACAGCAGCTTGTTTTATTTTAAAATCGGATAATAGATTAATTTATAGAGTTGCTCGATCTAACAAAGAAGGAAAAGAGAGTAAGGCTATGTTTTTAATTGTTGATGAACTAATTAAAAAGTATAGCAATTCTAATTATAGTTTAGATTTTGAGGGGTCAGAAATAAAAGGGATTGCTAGGTTTTATCAAAGTTTTGGAGCAGAAGAAGAGCCTTATTTTTATTTAAAAAAGTATAATTTAATATAAAACAAAAAAGGAAAGCAGATGCTTCCCTTTTTGTTTTTAAAACTATAGTATAATTACTTAGCGTAATTTACAGCTCTTTTTTCTCTAATAACTGTAACCTTAACCTGTCCTGGGTAAGTCATTTCAGTCTGTATTTTTTGAGCCATTTCAAACGACATTGTATCAGCTTCAGCATCAGTTACTTTTCCACTTTCAACTATTACTCTTAACTCTCTACCTGCTTGTATTGCATAAGCTTGCTCTACACCTGGGTAAGTCATTCCAATGTTTTCTAAATCTTTAATTCTATTAATGTATTGCTCCATTACTTCACGTCTAGCACCTGGTCTAGCACCCGATACAGCATCACATACTTGTACAATAGGAGAAATAATACTTGTCATTTCAATCTCATCGTGGTGAGCTCCAATTGCATTACATACATCAGGTTTCTCTTTGTATTTTTCAGCAATCTTCATTCCTAATACTGCGTGTGGTAATTCTGGCTCATCATCTGGCACTTTTCCAATATCGTGTAACAATCCTGCTCGTTTAGCTACTTTAGCATTTAAGCCAAGTTCTGAAGCCATAGTTGCACATAAATTAGCTACCTCTCTAGAGTGCTGCAATAAGTTTTGTCCGTACGAAGAACGATATTTCATTCTACCAACCATTCGAATTAACTCAGGGTGTAATCCATGAATTCCTAAATCGATAGTAGTACGTTTACCAACTTCAATAATTTCTTCTTCAATTTGTTTCTTAGTCTTTCTAACAACCTCTTCAATACGAGCTGGGTGAATACGACCATCAGTAACTAATTGGTGTAATGATAATCTAGCTATCTCTCTTCTAACAGGATCAAAGCAAGAAAGAATAATTGCTTCTGGTGTATCATCAACAATAATCTCTACACCAGTAGCTGCTTCTAAAGCTCTAATGTTACGACCCTCTCTACCAATTATTCTACCTTTAATTTCATCACTTTCAATGTTAAAAATTGAAACCGAGTTTTCAATAGCTTGCTCCGTTGCAACTCGCTGTATTGTTTGAACAACAATTTTACGAGCTTCTTTGTTCGCATTAATTTTTGCTTCATCTACAATATCCTTAATGTGTGCCAAAGCATCAGTTTTAGCTTCTGCTTTTAAAGCTTCAACTAATTGTGCTTTAGCATCTTCTTGAGATAATCCAGAAATAACTTCTAATTGTTCAACTTGCTTTCGATGAGATTTTTCTAGTTCACTCTCTTTTGTCTCAACTATTTCTAGTTGTTTGCCAAGCGTTTCTTTAATTCTATCTACCTCTTTTTCTTTACGCTTAACATCTTCAATTTGCTTAGATGCAGAATCATTTTTTTGTTTAGCACGATTTTCTAAATCAGAGATTTTACGTTCTCGCTCATTAATTACTTTTTCGTGCTCTTCCTTCAATTGCAAAAACTTTTCTTTTGCTTGAAGTAATTTCTCTTTTCGTTGTACTTCACCCTCTGCTTTTGCATCTTCTATAATCTTATTGCCTTTTGATGCAGCACCTTTCTTCATCATCATTGCAACAAGACCTCCAGCAATAGCTCCCCCCACAACAACTCCAATAATAATACTTACTATGTCCATGTTTTTTTAAATTTACAAATTAATGCACCATCAAATTTGAAGTATTCTACTTTTGCTTTTTTTTTAGGAATAAAAAAACCCGTACAAAATTGGCTTGGATAAACCTCTAAAAAAAATATATAATGGAGCGGCCAAGTATGGTCAAACTTCCCATGTCCGCTAAGCGAATTCCCGAAAGGGTTTACGAGGGGCCTGTTTTAGGTTACTTATGAGCTTTGCTCCAATAAAGTAAAACGTTAGTTTATCAAACGAAATTAATTTGTACGGGAATTTTTATATTTTTTAGATATAAAGTCTCGATAAATTATTGCTTCTTATTTATAAGAAAGAACGTTACAGATGTTGGTCCAATAAAGCCTCAACCGAAGTTAAGTCTTCTTCCATTTTCCCATTATCTAAAATCCCTTTATTTTCAAGGTCAAAATTGCGAGTAGCTATTTTTAAAGCAGCCATTGCTATTAAGTCTTGTTTGTCCTTAACGTCATACAATCTTTCAAATTCTGAAATTGAAAGATTAATCTTTTCAGCTGCGTTTCTGATTCCTTCTTCTTCGTCAGCATTAACCGTTAGAGGATAAACCCTATTAGCAATTTTTATTTTTATCGACAATTCCCCCATTTGGGATTTTTATTATCTGTTTATTTGAGCAATACATTTATCAATCTCCCGTACCATTTCGTTAATTTTCAACTTCACTTCTTTGGTACTTTCTCCATCAACATTTTTTGCAAGTCTCAACAATTTAATTTTTTCGTTGAGTTCCAAAATTTGTTGACTTTTATCTTCTAACTCTTTTTTTGCTTCTTCTATTTTAATTGAAAGGTTTTTATTCTCTTCTTTAAGTAACTGGTGCTTTTCAGCAAGCTTCTCAGCTTTTTGTTTTACGTTACTCACTAAAAGTGATAAATCTTTCATACTAAAACAGAAAATTTAGGTTAATAAATCAACCTTCACAAATTTAGTTTTTTTACACGATAATTTGTGAATATTAAAATTAAAATATCAGATTTTTTGCTTTTACCTTACATAGCTTTGCTTTCATTAATTTTTGGTTAAGAATTTGTAAGGCTTTGTGTATGATTCAAAAAATATTATTCTCAATAAATCTATTATTAATCTCTTTAAGCTGTATTGCTCAAGATACTATTCCTAAAAACTATTTTCGTTCTCCTTTAGGTATTCCTTTATACTTAGCGGGTAATTTTGGAGAATTGCGCTCTAATCACTTCCATTCTGGGTTAGATATGAAAACTCAAGGCAAAGAAGGTTTTAATGTTTATGCTACTGCAGATGGTGTTGTTTCTAGAATTAAAGTTTCTCCTTGGGGTTATGGTAAAACAATTTATATAGATCACCTTAATGGGTACACAACTGTTTATGCTCATCTTCAAAATTTTAAAGGACAAATTGCAACAGAAACAAAAAAGTATCAATACCAAAAAGAAAGTTGGGAAATAGATTGGTACCCTTCAGATACTTTAATGAAAGTTAAAAAAGGTGATATAATTGCTCTTTCAGGAAATACTGGTGGATCTGGTGGTCCTCATCTACACTTTGAAATTAGAGAAACTGAAACTGAATTTCCTGTTAACCCTTTATTATTTGGGTTCGATATTAAAGACAACATTAAACCGATTATAAGAAGTATTACATTAACTCCTTTAAATGATACTAGTTATGTGAATAATAAAAATACCATGCAACGTTTTTTAGTTACAGGTTCTGACGGAGCTTATCGTTTAAAATACAATACTCCTATAAATGCTTATGGAGAAATAGGTTTTGGTATTGAAACTATAGACAAACTAAATGGTTATGGTAACAGAAATGGTATTTACACCATAGAATTACAACAAGAACAAACAACCATTTATAAATCTGAAATGAAAAAATTTAGTTTTGATGAATCGCGTGCTTTAAACTCATTGATAGATTATGAATTTTATTTAAAAGAGAAAGTTCGGTTTCAACGAAGTTATATTGAGCCTAATAATCAATTAAGTATTTATAAAGAACAAAAAAACAATGGTATTGTTCATTTTAACAAAGGAGATGAAATAAGCTTTAAATATATCGTTAAAGATACTTACCAAAACACATCAAGAATATCTTTTATAATAAACGGAAATATTAATAAATCAGCTTTACCCAAACTAATAAAGCAAGAGTATGATACAACGTTTAGTTATCTTGATAGCAACTTTTTCGAACAACCAAACATAACTGTAAATATTCCTAAAGGAGCATTGTATAAGGATTTGCCTTTACATTTTCATACTGCTGATACAATGCTTGGTGCAATTACTCCAACATATTTTGTACATAACGATTATACACCTTTACATCAACCAATAACTGTTTCTATTAAAGTTGGTAGGTTAAGTGAATATTTAAGAAGTAAAGCTACCATTGTGCATTTTGATAGTAGAAAGCGATACTATGCTAAAGGAGGAAAATGGAGAAATAATTTTATAACGGCTAAATCGAAAAACTTTGGTGGGTTTGCTGTAATGATAGACACTATAGCTCCTAAGATAACACCTTTTAATATTATTCCTAACAGAAACATGACTAACTACAAAACACTAGAAGTAAAAATTGCTGACAATCTTTCTGGGATAAAATCGTATCGAGCTACCATAGATGGTAAATGGGTTATTATGGAATATGAAGCTAAGAAGGCTAAACTGTTTCACACTTTTGATAAGTTACCAAAAGGAAAGCATGAATTTAAATTAGAAGTAACTGATGGAGTTGGAAATGTGGGAACAACAACAATTCCTTTTAGTAATTAACAGATTAAAGCACCTAATCGATGCGTTTAACTCATATTATAATTAGCTTTGCAGTATAAATAAAATATATGGACATTTTAGATTTCGAAAATAGTAGTTATAGTGTAAACCTTAGGAAATTAACTCGTAAATCTCGATTAGGATTTGGATATCAAGATATCAAAAATATCACTATACAAGATATTTTGATAATGAATAAGCATAAAGAGTTGATTAAAATTTACTTTGGTTTAGATAAAATCACTTTTATGGAAGATATTTTAGAAGAATGTGGT
>CBDUPT010000102.1:0-7822 GCA_965369165.1 uncultured Flavobacteriales bacterium
CAGTAAGTGCAGGAGAATAAACTGCTCCACCAGCACAAGGCCCCATAATAGCACTTAGCTGAGGGACAACTCCGCTTGCTAATGTATTTTTATAAAAAATATCTGCATAACCACCTAAACTAACCACTCCTTCTTGAATACGAGCTCCACCAGAATCGTTTAACCCAATAACAGGAGCGCCATTTTTCATGGCCATATCCATTATTTTGCAAATTTTTTCAGCGTGAGCTTCCGCTAAAGAACCCCCCATAACTGTAAAATCTTGTGCAAATACATAAGTTGTTCTTCCGTTTACAGTCCCGTAACCTGTAACAACTCCATCACCTAAAAATTTGGTTTTATCTAATCCAAAATTGGTTGAACGGTGAGTAACCAACATTCCTATCTCTTGAAAGGATCCTTCATCCATTAAAAAATGGATTCTTTCTCTTGCTGTTAACTTTCCTTTTTTATGTTGACTTTCAATTCGTTTTTCACCACCACCAAGTTTTGCCTCGGCAATCTTATTGTCTAATACATCAAATTTATCTTTCATAGAATTGGATTGTAAATGGACAGTAAAAATATAAAAAATAGCCCTTATTTAATGTTTTGAAAGTGTAAATTCGCAAAGCACTATGTATAAATACATTCGGACATATCTTTTACCACTTTTTCTTTTAACAGCTCTTTTTGTTAAAGGGCAAAAGGAAGTAGGAAGTCCGTACATAAAAAACTTTAATACTAAAAAACATAAAGTAACATCTTCTATATGGGACATTACGCAAGATAAAAAAGGGTTGATGTACTTCGGTACTGGTAGTGGAGTGCTTCAGTTTGATGGTTCTTTTTGGAACACAATAAAGATAGACAACGGAAGCACAGCTAGATCATTAGATGTAGATAGTGCGGGTACAGTTTTTGTTGGTGGAAAAGGAGAGTTTGGTTATTTAGGAACAGATTCATTAGGGCTTCCTACCTATGTTTCTTTAAGTAAAAATTTAGCAGAAAAACATAAAGACTTTTCTGATATTTGGAACATTTATGTAACAGATGAGGGTGTATTTTTCTTTTCGTTTCAACGAGTGTTTCAGTGGAAAAATAATGAGTTTAAAATTCATGAATATGATGATATTACTGCTCATTTAGGCTTTTATGTCAATAAAAAACTCTATTTGGTTAGACAAAAAGCAGGGCTTCACGTTTTTAAAAATGGTGCATTTGTTCCTGTGCGTGGTGGTGAACACTATATAGGGGGGGGAATGTTTTCTATACTTCCTTATGATGATAATAATGTAATTGTTGCTACCCGAAAGAAAGGTTTAGTAAAACACAACATTAAAACAGGTGAGATAACTCCTTTTATTAGTAATGCTGTTAATGGAGAGTTAAAGCAAAATAAAATTTATCATGGAGCAATGTCTGAAAAAGGGGAGTATATGATAGCCACTTTAGCTAACGGAATTTATGTGATTGATAAAAAAGGAAAATTGATAACCAATATAAACCAAAGCAATGGGTTACAAAGCAGTAATGTAAAATACTTATTTAAAGATTTCTATGGAGGTGTATGGGCAGGTACTGCTATGGGAGTTTCGTATATTGATTTAAACTTACCAATTACTTATTTTGATTCTAAGTCAGGAGTAAAAGGACACTCTACAGCTATTACAAGCTATAAAGATGAAATTTACTTGGCAACAGGAAACGGAGTATACTACTTAGACACTAATGCAACTAACCCTAAAGAGAAATTTAAATTACTTAAAGATGCTGATGAACAATTTTGGGGCTTCATAAAAATAAAGGGTAAACTATATGTTGCAGCTAGAGGTTTATATGAAGTTAAAGATAAAAGTGTTAAAAGAGTTTGGAGTGCTGGGCGTGCTGCATTATTTGATATGATACAATCAAAAATAAATCCAGAATTAATTTATTTCGCACTTAAAGACGGAATGGCTGTAGCTAGAATTGATGACAATGGTGAAGTTATAACAGTTGAAAGACTTAAGGGATTAAACGATGAATGTAACAAAATTATGGAGGACAAAAATGGAGATGTGTGGGTTGAAACAGCTTATAATTATATATTAAAAATTGATGCCGCATCCTTTATAAAAGGTAACGAATTATCATTTACTAAATTTGAACAAGAAGATGGTTTAGCTGCGGAATCATTTATAAAATACAAAAACGAAGTTTTGTTTTCGTCTAAAAAAGGGTTGCAAGCATATAGCGAAGATAAAGGGTTTTACCCTTATAAAGGATTAAAAATTTTATTAGACTCAACGTATACAATAAATAGACTGATTGAGGATGAGAACGGAGGGTTGTGGGTTCATTACCATAATAAAGAAGGTGTTTCAGGAGATATTTACGCTAAACCCCTAGAGAATAGCTATATTTTTGTAAAAGAGCCTTTTACGAGAATAAAAGAGAAAGTAGATCACATTAAATCACCTTATATTGATAATGGAATTGCTTGGTATTATGGAGGAGAAAATGTAGTTCGTTATGATTTTTCTAGCCAAAATTCTACTCCAAAAAATTACCATGTAAACATTAGGCAAGTAGCACTTAATAGTGATTCTGTAATAGATTATGGTAGCACAAGTGTTCAGAAACAATTTGTTTTTAACTTCAATAATAATGCTACATCTTTTACATTCTCTGCTGCTACTTATAGTAATGAAGATGAAATTTATTATCAATATATTTTAGAAGGGCTAGATGATGAATGGTCTGATTGGACAACCCAGAATAATAAAGAATATAACTTTTTGCATGAGGGAGATTATACATTTAAGGTAAGGGCAAAAAATGTTTACAATCAAATAAGTAAAGATGATCAATTTACTTTTGTTGTACTACCTCCATGGTACAGAGAAACTTGGGCTTATATTGTATATGGATTACTTTTTTTAATACTGATTTTTTTAATTATAAAAATTGCTACATATCGTTTGCAAAAATCTAAAAGACAATTAGAGTTGATAGTAGAAGAAAGAACGAAAGATATTGTTAAGGAAAAAGAAAAAGTTGAAGAGCAAAAATTGTTAATCGAAGACGTTCATTCAGAGTTGAGTGAAAGGAATAAGGATGTAATGGATAGTATTAAATATGCTAAAAGAATACAATCATCGATTCTTCCTCCATTGCATAAGTTAAAAAGTGAGTTTAAAGAATCGTTTGTTTTATATAAACCGAGAGACATTGTTAGTGGTGATTTTTACTGGTACGAAAAAGTTGGTGATTATTTTATTATGGCTTGTGCTGATTGTACTGGACATGGTGTTCCTGGAGCCTTTATGAGTATGATAGGATCAACATTGTTAAACAAAATAGTTGAGAAAGAAAATATAGGTCATTGTAAAGATGCTTTAAATGAATTGGATAAAGAAATTGTGAAAACATTGCAACAAACTTCAATCTCTGATAATAATACTTCAATGGATGGCATGGATATATCTCTTATAGCTGTTAATCAAAAACTGATGGAGTGTCATTATTCAGGAGCTTATCGGCCATTATATATTATTAGAAATAATGAATTAATTATTTATAAAGCCAACAGACAATCAATTGGCGGGGGATTAAATAGACATCAATCTTTTACGGGAGATAGCTTTAAATTAGAATCTGGAGACTTGCTATACATGTTTACTGATGGAGTTACAGATCAGTTTGGAGGAGAGAAAAATAAAAAATATAAAACAGAACGATTTAAAAAATTACTTTTAAAAATTTGTAATCAAAACTTAGAAAATCAGTCAAAGATAATAGATGAAGAATTTGAAACTTGGAAGGGAGATAATGAGCAAATAGATGATGTTTTAATAACGGGTATAAAAATCCCTTAACAATGGAAGAAAATAACATTAATAATCAAGAGGAGGAACAAGTTAAAGAAGAACTAAAGTTTAGTTTCTCGGCATTTTTAAAATCTTTAATAGCTTATTTTAAAGCCTTAGTTTATATAAGAGATGAGGTTGATTATCAAGGCTCTGTTGATGCTATAAGGAAAGATATTGATTTTAAAGGAGTAAGTGTGTGGATTTTAGGAGCCTCCATCGTAATTGCTTCTATTGGATTAAATGTAAATTCTACAGCTGTAATTATTGGAGCCATGTTAATATCACCATTAATGGGACCAATTGTAGGTGTTGGATTATCCGTTGGGATAAATGATTTTAAAATGCTAATTCGTTCTTTAAAAAGTTTAGGAACTACTGTTTTAATTAGTGTTTTAGTATCTGCTTTATACTTTTTAATTACACCTTTTGGTGAGGTTCAATCAGAATTAATTGCACGAACAAGACCAACATTGCTAGATGTTATGGTTGCTGTATTTGGTGGTATTGCTTTAATTGTTGCAAAAACTCAAAGAGGTACAGTTGCAAGCACTATTTTTGGAGTGGCAATTGCTACAGCATTAATGCCTCCATTGTGTACTGCGGGGTATGGATTGGCAAATGGTAATTGGAGTTTCTTTTTAGGGGCTTTTTATTTATTTTTAATTAACTCTGTTTTTATAGCTCTTTCTACTTGGTTAATTGTAAAGTATTTAAAATTTCCATTAGCAACATACATTAACCCTGAACGACAAAAAAAAGTAAAAAGATATATTTTAGTGATATCGTTGTTAATAATAATTCCTAGTGGGTTTACTTTTTGGAATACAATTCAAGAAAGTATTTTTGAAAATAATGCAGAAAAATTTGTAGTTGAAAATTTTGAGTTTGAAGGAACATGGATAAACAAAAAAGATATAACCTATTCTGATAAAGAGGCTTCTAAAATTGAGGTTTATTTAATGGGTGATATTATTTCTAAAAAGGAAGAAGAAAAAATAGCTAAAAAATTATCAGATTATGAGTTAGATAATGTAGAATTAAAAATTCATCAGTTTAAAGACAAATCAGATGAGATTGCTGGAAAACTAACAGCCGAAGTGAAGTCAGGGATATTAGAAGAGTTATATGAGAAAAAAGAAAAATTATTGAATGATAAGGATGCAACAATAGAATTTTTAGAAGATGAACTTCTAAAATTTAAAAGTGATACAATACCGTATAGTGCGGTTGCAAATGAAATGAAAGTTCAATATCCAAATGTAAATAATATGGCTTTTGCAAAAGCAGTATCTACTAATTTTAGTGGGGAAAAAGACACGATTCCAACATTTTATATTCATTGGAAAGCTTCAGTTGAGTTAGAAGCTGTTGAACAAGAAAAAATAGCTATTGAAAAATGGCTAAAAGTTCGACTAAACGACAAAAATGTAATGGTTGTAAACTATTAAAAAACAGTTGTTTAATTGTTAATTTGAATTAACTTAAAAATTATTTCAAAAAAATAATTCACCTTAAAATTAATCCCTACTTTCGCGCGCTGAAAACCAAGCGTTAAAAACTAAAAAAGTAGGTTATGTTTAAATTCAATTTTACAGAAATTATGTCAGCAACAATGATTTTGTTTGCTGTAATTGATATTATCGGATCAGTACCCATTGTAATTGATTTGAGACAAAAAGCAGGTAGAATTCAATCGGAAAAAGCAAGTATAGTTGCTTTAGTAATTATGGTTGTTTTTCTTTTTGTAGGAGAATCTATTCTTAATTTGATAGGTATAGATGTGAGCTCATTTGCAATTGCGGGTTCTTTTATCCTTTTCTTTTTAGCTTTAGAAATGATATTAGGAATAACATTTTACAAAGATGATCAGCCCGCAACTGCATCAATAGTTCCGTTAGCATTCCCTTTAATTGCTGGAGCGGGTACTATGACAGCTTTACTTTCGTTACGTGCAGAATATGCTGTTCAAAACATTATTGTAGCAATTGTAATAAATATGATATTGGTATATACTGTTTTAAAAATATCATCTAAAATAGAAAAATGGTTAGGAAGTGGTGGAATAGCTGTT
This sequence comes from uncultured Flavobacteriales bacterium, assembly GCA_965369165.1. Lineage (GTDB taxonomy): Bacteria > Bacteroidota > Bacteroidia > Flavobacteriales_E > Vicingaceae. Next base: position 5,905 of record CBDUPT010000102.1, read on the forward strand.
TTACGTAAAGTTTTTGGTGTAATTTTATTGGCAATAGCAATTAAATTATTTAGAACAAATTTAGGAGTGTAGAATGTCAAAAATTACAATTTATACCGATGGTGCTGCAAAAGGAAACCCTGGCAATGGAGGTTATGGAGTTGTAATGATGAGTGGGAAACATAAAAAAGAACTTTCAGAAGGGTTTAGAAATACTACTAATAACCGGATGGAGTTATTAAGTGTAATTGTTGCTTTAGAAACTATTAAAACTGAAAAAGCAGAAGTAGAAATATTTTCAGACTCAAAATATGTAGTTGATTCTGTTGAAAAAGGTTGGGTTTTTGGTTGGCAAAAAAAAGGTTTTAAAGGCAAAAAAAACATTGATTTATGGCAACGATTTTTAAAAATTTATCCAAAACATGCTGTTAAGTTTCATTGGGTAAAAGGCCATGCTGGGAATTTATATAATGAGCGTTGTGATGAGTTAGCAGTAAATGCTGCGGAGAGTTCTAACTTACTTGTAGATGAGGGTTACGAGAATATAACTAATGAAGGATTGTTTTAAAAAACCCTTTTGTTACTTTTGATTTTTAAACAAGTTAAATGGCAGAATATCCCAATATTATAAAATCTAAATTACCTAAAGTAGGAACAACTATTTTTACGGTAATGAGTCAATTAGCAAATGAGCAAAATGCTATTAATTTGTCTCAAGGATTTCCAGATTTTGATAGTTCTACAGAGTTATCCAATTTGGTAACGGAAGCTATGAATAAAGGGTTGAATCAATATGCACCAATGCCTGGTTTAATTTCTTTAAGAGAACAAATAGCTATAAAAACGGAAAAACTTTATGGAGTAAATTATCACCCTGAATCTGAAATCACAATAACTGCTGGCGCAACTCAAGCAATTTATACAGCTATTGCTGCAATAATACATGAGGGTGATGAGGTAATTATTTTTACTCCTGCTTATGATTGTTATGAACCTGCAATAGAATTAAATGGAGGGAAACCTGTATTTGTTCAGATGAATGCTCCAGACTATTCTATAAATTGGGAACAGGTGAAAAAATTAATAAATCAACGCACAAAAATGATCATCATTAATACACCCCATAACCCAACAGGGACTGTATTGAGTAATGAAGATATGCAAGCCTTAGAAAAAATAGTTTCTGATACTGATATTGTTGTGATTAGCGATGAGGTTTACGAGCATATTATTTTTGATGGAGAGCATCATCAAAGTGCTGCTCGTTTCCCTGGACTTGCAGAGCGAGCATTTATTATTTCTTCATTTGGTAAAACCTTTCATAATACTGGTTGGAAGTTAGGTTATTGTATTGCGCCTAAAAATTTAATGGTTGAGTTTAGAAAAGCACATCAATTTGTTGTGTTTTGTGTAAACCACCCTATGCAATATGCATTGGCAGAATACATTAAAAATGAATCTAATTATTTAGAATTAAGTTCATTTTATCAACAAAAAAGAGACTATTTTAACTCTTTGATTAAAGATTCTCGTTTTGAAATTTTACCTTCAAAAGGAACATACTTTGAATTGTTGAGTTATAAAAATATTACCAATATGGCGGACACAGAATTTGCTATAGAGCTTACTAAAAAGCATAAAATAGCATCTATCCCTATCTCAGTATTTTATCATCAAAAAGTAGATGAAAAAGTGTTACGCTTTTGTCTAGCTAAAAAAGAAGAAACATTATTAAGGGCTACAGAGATTTTAAACAAAGTTTAAGCCTGTTTCTGTTAATATCTTTATCTGTATTTTTCATTCAAAAGTTTTATTTTCGATATCTGAGAATGAAAAAATTAGTGCCTTATATATTGTTGAGCATTTTATGTTTTGAGTTGCATAACATAAAGGCATCTGAAATAATTAGAGGAGATTCAACTCAAAATTCATACTATTT
>CBDUPT010000103.1:0-7798 GCA_965369165.1 uncultured Flavobacteriales bacterium
ATCATCATCTATAGGATAATAAACTGTTTCTGAATTTTGGATAACATCAATTTTACGTAATTCATCATCTTTAAAATAACCAACCATATTTTTCCCTTTAATTTGGTTATAATTTTTGGTTAATGAATCTACTTTTGATATAATAAACGCATTGTTATTCATATACATTTTATCTATTTCACCATTTGCCATTACCAAATAAATAAAATCAGCAGTTATCTGATTTTCTTTAGACCAAATAACTGGGTCATGATAAAAATTAATGGTAGAATCTGAGAAATTATATGCCATAGAATCAGCTTTGCCTTGCATGTCGTTTTTGAAAAATTTAACATGGTTATAAGCAAACAAGTTTCTAATGGTATCACCTTTTATTCCTGTAGTATCGTTTTCATTTAATAATGAATCTCTTAAAACATATTGTGATGAAATTTTAAAGGTATCTGCATGCATAAATAAAGTATCTTCATCAAACAACTGCATCATCAATGCTTCACCAGTAATCATAGCACTATCTTTTAACTCAAACAAATGAGCAACATCTCCCATTAAAATTATATTCTCAACTGTATCGGTAATAGTTCCATTACAGATAATTTCACCAAAACCTAATTCTCTATCATAATATAAGGTATCTCCTTCAATTAGTTTTTCTTCTGAAAACAAATAAGCATTTTCATAAAATTTAGATTTGTTACTTTGAGTGTTGTACCAACCTTTTTCGGTATAAATAAAATTATCATCGCTAGTGATTGTTGTTGGTCCTAAAAAGTTAACTATTTCTGATGCAGAATTATAGTTTAAAGTGTCTGCTTCAATTGTATAATCTGGATTAGTTAATACTACATTTTCTTTAAAATAAAATGCCTCACCATTAGAATGGTAATAACCTTGTTCACTTGTTAATGTATTATTTTCTTTTTGATTTACCATTTTTCCACCGCCATAATAATAAGCTATATTATCGGTTCTATTATAATCTAAATAGCTGGTTGTTAACGTCATATCTTCATTAACCAACCTAATATCTCCACGAAGAATTGCTATTTTGGTATTTCCATCATACTTTAATGAATCTCCATAAAGTTGTAAAGAATCTCCCTGATTAATGCGAACATGCCCATAAGCATCCATCGTGTTATTTGAAGAATAAATATAGGCACTATCGCAAAACATTAAAGCATCGTCATGTTTAAGCCTAACATCTCCAATTAATCGCTTTACATTTTCACCATCACGTTCTTCAAACTCTAAAGTATTAGCATTAAGTATTTCTATTTTTGCTCCTGATTTAGTTTTAACATGAGATTGAGATGAAACAAAAAGTGAAAATAAAACAAAGAAAAGAGTAAACACCCCTCTCAATCTCCCCTCAAGGGGAGAAGCAAAAAATCCTCCCTTGAGGGAGGACTTAGGTGGGTGATATTTTGTTTGTTTATATATCATTGCTAAAAAAGGATAAACACCCCTCTTAATCTCCCCTCAAGGGGAGAAAATTAGGTTTATACCAAAACTTTACCTCTCATTAAGGTTTGTTTTCTATCTGGCCCTACAGATACAATTGTAATAGGAACGTTTAATTCTTGTTCTAAGTATTCAACATAATCATTTAATTCAGACGGAATTTCTTCGATAGAAGAAAGTTTAGTTAAGTCCGTTTTCCAACCAGTTAATTCTTTATAAACTGGAGTTACTTCTCTAGACACAATATCGTATGGCATATAATCTATTCTTTCTCCATCAATATCATAATGCGTACAAACTTTAATTGTATCAAAACCATCTAAAACATCAGCTTTCATCATAATTAATTGAGTAACTCCATTAATCATAATTGCATATTTTAAAGCAGGTAAATCTATCCAACCACATCTTCTTGGTCTTCCTGTAGTAGCACCAAATTCATGACCAACAGTAGCTAAAGTTTTACCATCTTCATCAAATAATTCTGTTGGAAATGGTCCACTACCAACTCTAGTACAATAAGCTTTAAATATTCCAAAAACTTCTCCTACTCTGTTTGGTGCAACCCCTAAGCCTGTACATGTACCTGCCGCAGTTGTATTACTTGAAGTTACAAATGGGTAAGAACCAAAATCAACATCTAACAAAGTACCTTGAGCTCCTTCAGCTAAAACAGTTTTACCACTTTGCAATGAGTTATTGATGTGATGCTCACTATCAATTACTGTTAAAGATTTAATTAAATCAACCCCTTCATAAAAAGCAGGTTCTAATTCTGATAAATCATAATCAAACTCATGAAATTTCAAAATTTGCTTATGCTTTTCTACCAATTTCTCGTAACGCTGCTTAAAATCTGGTAAAAACAAATCTCCAACTCTAATTCCGTTTCTACCAGTTTTATCCATATAGGTTGGTCCAATTCCTTTTAAAGTTGAACCTATTTTTTCTTTCCCTTTTGCTGCTTCAGAAGCAGCATCTATTAAACGATGTGTAGGTAAAATAATGTGTGCTTTTTTAGAAACCAACATCTTCTTATTTACATCAACCCCCATTTCAACTAAAGCGTCAATTTCTTTCTTTAGAATTACTGGATCAATAACAACACCATTACCAACAACATTTTCTACACCATCATGAAATATACCTGAAGGAATAGTATGTAAAACATGTTTTATTCCGTCAAATTCTAAAGTATGACCTGCATTTGGACCACCTTGAAAACGACCAATAACATCATACTTAGGTGTCAAAACATCTACAATTTTGCCTTTACCTTCGTCTCCCCATTGAAGACCTAATAGTACATCTACTTTATTCATTATTATATCAATATTTTTTTTGCATCTTCCACTGTATCTTCAATGTTAAAAATGCTATTCAGTTTAGTAATTATTAATAGTTTATTAATCTTTTCAGGAATATTCGTTAGAACAACTTCTCCACCTTTACTTCTTGTTTGAGTAAAAATATTTATCAAAATACTTAAGCCCGTACTGTTCATGTATTGAGTTTCTGACAAATCAATAATTATTTTTTTTATTCCTTCATTAAAAAAGAAATCTAGCTCATCCAACAATCCCTGAACTTGTTGTTTGTTCATTAAATTACCTTCTAATGCTACTTGAACAATTTGATCGTCTTTAGAAATATTATAGGAAAAACTCATGGTTATTTCTTTTCGTTTTTAACTCCGTAAAAGTTTAATGAATGATGAAGTATATCTACATCAAACATTTCTTCCAAGGTTTTTTTTATGTTTTGAATTCTTGGGTCACAAAACTCTATCACTTCACCATTACTTAAAATAATATGATCGTGTTGCTTAGACCCATGCGAACGCTCATATTGAGCCATATTATTACCAAACTGGTGTTTACGCACCAAATTAGCATCCATCAACAAATCAATCGTATTATAAAGCGTAGCTCTACTTACTCGGTACTTTTTATTTTTCATAGAAATGTATAATTCTTCTATAAAAAAATGATGGTCATTAGAATAAATTTCTTGGAGTATGGCAAAGCGTTCGGGTGTTTTTCGGTGCCCCTTTTCTTCTAAAAAATCAGTAAATATTACTTTTACTTTCTGTTGAAGTTCTTCTCCTGTATTCATTTCAGGTTGTTAAGAAGTAAAATTAAATATTAAGTGCTTAACATTAACCAAATGTTAATGCTTTGTTGATAAGTTATGAAGTACTTAGAAGGCTAGTTATCTTTACGTTCAACCTTAGTAACTCCTTGTACCTTTTTAAGGTTTGCTATTAAATTAGTTAAATGTACCGTATCATAAACATACAATTTCACCATCCCTTCAAATATTCCATCATCACTCTCAAAACTGATAGAACGCATGTTTACATTTAGCTCATTACTTATAATTTGGGTAATATTATTTACAATCCCCATATCATCAATACCTGTAATCCTAATTCCAGCTAAAAAGGCAACACTTTTATCGTTAACCCATTTTGCTTTAATAATTCGATATGCATAATTACTCATCAATTGAGTAGCATTACTACAATTGGTTTTGTGAATTTTAATCCCATCATTTATAGTAACAAAACCAAAAACTTCATCCCCAGCAATTGGATTACAACATGGAGCTAAAGTATAATCCAACTTCTCCATATTATCACCTAAAAGCAATACTTTTTTCTCCTCATCATCTTTAGTTGTTGCTCTACGATTTCCTATATAACTTGTAACTCTCTTACGTATGGTTTGCTTAGGTTTTAACACTCCTTTTTTAACCTCAAAACCTTTTAAATGAGTAAGATTTATTTCTCCTTGAGCAACTGCATAATATAAATCAAGATTTGATAATACTTTATAATATTTTCGTAACTCCCTTAAACTTATATTTTCATAAGCGATTTTTAGTCGCTTAAATTCTTTTTCTAAAATGGCTTTACCCTCTTTAGCAACCTCTCTTTTCTCTTCTTTTAATGCAGATTTTATGGCCGATTTAGCTCTGTGAGTTTTTACAAAATTCAACCAATCTTCTTTTGGTCGCTGTTTTTGTGATGTTAATATTTCTACCTGATCACCACTTTTAAGTTGATGACTTAAAGGTACAAGTTTGCTATTAACCTTAGCTCCTAAACATCTTTCTCCTACTTGTGTATGTACTGTAAAAGCAAAATCTAAAGCACTAGCACCAACAGGCAAATTTTTCATATCTCCATTTGGAGTAAACACAAAAATTTCATCTGAATATAAATTCAATTGGAAATCATCCATTAAATCTAATGCACTTCCCTCTTGGTTTTCTAATAACTCTCTTACCTGACTAATCCATCTATCAAATTGACTCTCTCCTTTCCCTTCTTTATATTTCCAATGAGCTGCAAAACCTTTCTCAGCAATATCATCCATTCTCCGGGTTCTAATTTGAACCTCTACCCACTTACCTGTTGGACTCATTACAGTAGTATGTAATGATTCGTATCCATTTGCTTTTGGTACTGAAACCCAGTCTCTCAACCTATCAATATTTGGTGAGTAAAAATCAGTAACAACAGAATATACCTGCCAACAAGATGCTTTTTCATCTTGCTCACCATTATCTATAATTATTCTGATGGCAAATAAATCATAAACTTCTTCAAATGGAACTTCTTTTTTAACCATTTTATTCCAAATAGAATAAATGGATTTAGATCGTCCTTTAATTTCAAATTGAATTCCTTTTTCTTCTAATGTTTGTTTTATAGGAGATGAAAATTGACGAATAAATCGCTTACGAACCTCTTCATTCTTTTTCAGTTTACTTTGAATTTCTTCAAACATTTCAGGTTCTTTGCATTTTAACGACAAATCTTCTAATTCAGATTTTATCGCATGCAATCCTAAACGATGAGCTAACGGAGCATATAAAAACAAGGTTTCTGATGCAATTTTTAGTTGCTTATCTCTACGCATTGCACCAATCGTTCGCATATTATGTAAACGATCAGCTAGTTTTATTAAAATAACCCTAACATCTTCTGAAAGCGTCAACAATACCTTCTTAAAATTTTCTGCTTGTAGAGAAACTGAATAATCAACAACTCCAGAAATTTTGGTTAAACCCTCTATTATTTTAGCTTCTTTTTTACCAAAAAGTCTATCAATATCTTCAATGGTAATTTCAGTATCTTCAACTGTATCGTGCAATAATGCACAAACAATTGAAGTTGCTCCTAAACCAATTTCTTCAGCACATATTCTTGCTACAGCTATTGGGTGAAAAATATAAGGTTCTCCAGATTTTCTTCGAACATCTTTATGAGCTTCTACAGCTACATCAAAAGCCTTACGGATACGTTTTTTTGTGTCAGCATCTTTTTTAGAATGTGTAGCAGCCTTCAGCAAACCTTTATAGGCTTGAAGTATATCTTTTCGCTCTTGTTCTAAATCTATCATTTAGTTTATTGTTGTTAGTATTTGGTGTATTGTGTTCAACCTAAAAACCATACACCAAAAACTACACACTACATAATTAAACTCTTTCTATAATAGTAGCATAACCTTGCCCTACACCAATACACATTGTTACCAATGCATATTTTTTATTTTGTTTGTGTAATTCAATAGCTGCACTTTGTAAAATTCTTGAGCCTGTAACTCCTAATGGATGACCAATTGCTATTGCTCCTCCATTTGGATTAATTCTTGGGTCATTATCAGCTAATCCCATTTTACGAGTACATGCTAAAGCTTGAGCTGCAAAAGCTTCATTCAACTCTATAACATCCATATCATCCATAGTTAAGCCTGCTCTTTTTAACGCTTTTTCGGATGCATAAACAGGACCTATTCCCATAATGCGTGGCTCAACTCCAGCAATAGCACTAGAAACAATTCTAGCCATAGGAGTTAAATTATGTCTATTAGCAGCTTCTTCTGAAGCAATTAACATTGCCGCAGCTCCATCATTTAATCCTGACGAATTACCTGCAGTAACACTTCCTCCCTCTTTTTTAAATGCTCCTCTTAACTTCCCTAAAATTTCTAAGCTAGTAGTGGGTTTGACGAATTCATCTTTATCAAAAATCAAATCATCTTTTTTACGTTGAGGGATATGAACAGCTACAATCTCCTCAGCCAATCTTCCATTTTGTTGTGCTGCAGTAGCTTTCATTTGACTCCAATAAGCAAATTGATCCTGATCCTCTCTGCTAATTTTATACATCTCTACTAAATTTTCAGCAGTTACTCCCATTCCATCAGTTCCGTATAAATCGTGCATTTTAGGGTTAATAAAACGCCAACCAAAACTTGAATCATACATTTTAGAGTCTGTTCCATAAGGTCTAGCAGATTTTGAAATTACGTAAGGTCCTCTACTCATATTTTCAACACCACCTGTCACATAAATATCACCATCACCTAACTTAATTGCTCTTGAAGCATTTATTGCAGCTGCCATCCCTGATGAACATAAACGGTTAATAGTTTCTCCACCAACTTGCCAAGGCAAACCAGCCAACAAGCCACTCATACGAGCAACATTTCTGTTATCTTCACCAGCTTGATTAGCACACCCAAACAACACATCTTCAATTTCTTCTTGAACTAAAGATGAATTACGGCTCATTAATTCTCGGATTACTATTGCTCCCAAATCATCCGTTCTAACCGCAGCCAATGTTCCACCAAAACTTCCAATTGGAGTTCTTATTGCATCTATAATATAAGCTTCTTTCATTCGTGTATGTTTATTGTTAGTAATTGTCTTATGGAACTCACAAAAAAGTTCGGTTCATATCTATATTTTAGTATTATATATTCTAGGTAAAGGTAATAAAATTGCCCTTTCAATGTTGGGAGACATTAAAATAATAACTGAAAGAATAATTCAGAAAAGAAGAAAAGCCCCAAAGCTATCGCGAGTTTTTAACTCGTGATTACAGAATAAATAGATTACTGCTTTTAATTAGGAGATTGCGTGCGGGTCAAGCCCGCAATGACGGTATAGATTTGTGTGATGGATTGTCCACGAAAAGATCGAAATACGAAAGTATCAGCCAAGTTGGGAGGCATGTGCGATAAAAACAAAAATGTTATTTGGTTTTCGTGGTGGGTTTTTGGTTCTTTTTTGCGGTAGTAAAAAGAACAATAAAATTAACACACCCCTAACCCCTCTCAAGAGGGGAATAACACCAGCAACTAAAAACCAAACACTAACAACTAATTAGCTTCCACCCACTTTCTTGCATTAACAAAAGCTTCGAACCAAGGTGTAACATCCTCAGTTTTTCTATCAGCAGCATAATGTGCTCCTTGCCAAGGGAAAATAATACGCTCTAAATGAGGCATCATTGCTAAATGTCTTCCATCATCAGAAC
>CBDUPT010000104.1:0-7772 GCA_965369165.1 uncultured Flavobacteriales bacterium
CTTCAGCTCCATTAGCTTCCATTTTCTTCACTAATTCTTCCCCATATTTTACTGGATGTAGTGATAAAAATGCTTCACCAAAACAAGCTGAGAATGTTGGTGTCGGTTCAGTAACTCCTCTTTCTGTGCCAGCTAATTTAGCAGTAAAACCTGATAAAAAGTGATACTTGGTTTGATCTGGCGTTAATTTAGATACTGGTGGTAATGTACCAAAAGCATCTGCAGAAAGGAAAATTACTTTTTTAGCAGGACCAGCTTTAGAAATTGGAGTTACTATATTTTCAATGTGATATATTGGGTAAGAAACTCTTGTATTTTCTGTTACGGAGTTATCTGTAAAATCAATTTTACCATTTGGGTCAACAGTAACATTTTCTAATAAAGCATTTCTTTTAATTGCCCCATAAATTTCTGGTTCAGAATCTTTATCTAAGTTAATTGTTTTTGCATAACATCCTCCCTCAAAATTAAATACTCCGTCATCATCCCATCCATGCTCATCATCACCAATTAATTGTCTGCTAGCGTCAGTAGATAGAGTTGTTTTACCTGTTCCAGATAAACCAAAGAAAACAGCTGTATCACCATCTTTCCCTACGTTAGCAGAACAGTGCATTGATGCAATTCCTCTAAGTGGTAAGTAGTAATTCATCATAGAGAACATTCCTTTTTTCATTTCACCACCATACCAAGATCCACCAATAAGTTGTATCTTTTCGGTTAAGTTGAACATTACAAAGTTTTCAGAATTTAAACCTTGAGATTTCCAATTAGGATTAGATGTTTTTGATCCATTTAATACAGTAAAATCGGGTTCTCCAAAGTTAGCTAATTCTTCTTCAGATGGTCGAACAAACATGTTTTTTACAAAATGCGCTTGCCATGCTACCTCAACAATAAAACGGACTTTTAAACGAGTATCCTTATTAGCTCCACAATAAGCATCAACAACGTAAAGCTTTTTTCCATTTAGTTCATCTAATACAACTTTTTTGATATCAGACCATACTTCTTGTGTTATAGGTTTGTTGTCATTGTTGTTACCATCAGTTCTCCACCAAAAAGTATCTTTAGTGATGTCATCTTTTACTATATATTTATCTTTAGGAGATCGACCTGTAAATACTCCAGTCATAACATTTACGGCTCCTAATTCCGATTCCTGACCAACATCAAACCCTTCTAAAGAAGGATCCATTTCGTAATTATATAATTCTTCGTATGTAGGGTTGTAAATTAATTCTTGAACATCATTAATACCTAAATCGTTTAATGACTTTAAAACTGATTCTTTACGAGATTCCATGTGTATTTTTTTTGTTTAACTTCTATTTGATATGCGACAAACCATAAAATGGCTTACACTGATACAAATTTCTGATTACTCTTTAAATAAACAAAGAATGGTTTTATCTTTTATGAACACATTTACTATCGTATGAAATAAATATCATCTCAGTATCTCCAATAACCTCCTTAACCTTAGCTTTTAATTCTTTATTTTGCTTTGTTGATAAGTTTTTTGTTAGGAAAAGATAGTCTATCTCACCTTCACGTCCCCACCCAAGTTTTTCTATATTTAAGGTCACCCCATTATTTTGGCTAAATACTGTGAGCGCATCATCAAGTTTTTGTTTAACATCTCTGTTTATACCTGTACCTTTACTTGCAAAGGAAACTATAATGTCATAAACACCATCTTCACTTACAGGTGTATTTTCCTTTTCTACATTCTTAGGGTCTACATTGTTTGAGTCTATAGCTTGTGATTGTGATTTGCATGAATAAAAACTTAGAGAAACTCCTAAAACTAATACGATAAATGCTTTCATAACTTAATAATTGTTGTTTTTAGATTATTTGCAAATTACTTGCCACAATTTATACGCAAGGTAATAAATTTTTTATGGTTTGGTATTTGTTTGATAAGCGGTATATATTTTTAAACTAGATTTAAGTAAATTCGTCATTACAAAATTCAGTTTATGAAAAAGATAGGTATACTAGTTCTTCTTATAATTACAGTAGGAGGATTAACAGCGCAAAAAAAGGATGTAACTATTACAGATATTTGGCAAAACTATTCGTTTTATTCAAGAACTGTTAATGGTGTTAGGTCATTAAATAATGGTGGTAGTTATACATCTATAGTTAAAGCTGAAAAAGGAAGTAATGTTGTAAAGTATTCATATACGAAAAAAGGCGATGGAGAAATTTTAATAGATAATTCTAAATTGATGTATAATGATGAAATTGTATCTATTAATGATTACGATTTTAGCAGTGACGAGAATAAAGTTTTAATTAGTTCTAACACAGAAGGTATTTACAGACATTCTTCAAAGTCTGATTATTTTGTTTATGAATTAGCTTCAAGTAAACTAGAAAAATTATCTGATGGTGAAAAACAAATGTATGCTACCTTTTCATCTGGAGCTGATAAAGTTGCTTTTGTTCAAGAAAACAATCTTTACTTTAAAGACTTAACATCAGGCAAGATAACTCAAATTACGACAGATGGTGAAAAGGGCGCAATTATTAATGGTGCTTCTGATTGGGTGTATGAAGAAGAATTAGTTTTAGTTAAAGCTTTTAAATGGTCGCCAGATGCTAAAAAAATTGCATTTTATAAGTTTGATGAAAGTAATGTTAAAGAGTGGAGTCTAAAGTATTATGATAATCTATATCCTACAGAAGAAAGGTTTAAGTACCCAAAAGCAGGAGAAGATAATTCTAAAATTGAGATTTATATTTATGATTTGCTTTCAGGCAAAACTGAAAAAGTTAATATTTCAGGAGATTTTGAATATATCATAAGAATGGATTGGACAAATGATTCAAAATCTTTAATGCTGCAGAGTATGAATCGCCATCAAAGTAATTTAAAAATGCATTTAATAGATGTAATTAGTAATACTGATAAGGTTATATTAGAAGAGTCTCATGATAAATATGTTGAGATACCAACAACTTATTTTTTAAACACAAAAAATCAGTTTATTATAACAAGTGAAAAAGATGGGTATAATCATTTATATTTATATGGTATGAGTGGAAAATTGGTAAATCAAATAACGAAAGGTAATTGGGAGGTAATTGATTTTTACGGTTTAGATGAAAAGTCAGGAATTTTATATTATCAGTCTACTGAAGAAGGAGCGATAACTCGAAATGTATATTGTATAAAACTAAATGGGTCATCTAAAAACCGTTTAAGTCCAAAGGCTGGGGTAAACAGTGCTGAGTTCAGTTCATCTTTTAAATACTTTATAAACACTAATTCTTCGGCTAATACACCACATTTTGTTACTGTAAATAATAATAAAGGTAAGGAGTTAAGAGTGTTAATGGATAATGCTGGATTATCAGAAAATTTAAAGAAGTATAACATTTCAAAAAAAGAGTTTACTACACTTAATATTAATGGACAAGATTTAAATGCTTGGATTATGAAACCGAAGAATTTTGATGAAACTAAGAAGTATCCGTTATTTATGTTTGTATACGGTGGAGATGGTAATCAAACCGTTATGGATAGTTGGGATAGTTTTAATGCTTTTTGGTTTAATCACTTAACATCAAAAGGCTATATGGTTGTTTCTGTAGATAATAGAGGGACAGAAGGGAATGGTGCAGACTTTAGGAAATCGATCTATAAACAATTAGGTAAATATGAAACAGAAGATCAAATAGCAGTAGCAAAATATTTTGCTACTTTACCATATGTTGATGGAAGTAGAATAGGAATATTTGGATGGAGTTTTGGAGGCTATTTATCAACATCTTGTTTATTAAAAGGTTCTGATGTGTTTAAAACAGCTATAGCTGTTGCTCCTGTTACTAACTGGAGATATTATGATAATATTTACACAGAACGATATATGCAAACGCCTCAAGAAAATGAAAGTGGTTACGATGAAAATTCACCAATAAACCATGTTGAAAAATTAAAAGGTAATTATCTTTTAATACATGGTATGACAGATGATAATGTGCATTATCAAAACGCTGCTGAAATGGTAAATGCTTTGATTAAAGCAAATAAACAATTTACGCAGTTCTCATATCCTAACAAAAACCATGGTATTTATGGAGGTAACACTCGTTTACATTTGTACAATATGATGACGGATTATCTTATTAAAAATCTATAAAAGAATTATCGTAAATTCGAAGCTTAAAAAATAATTAACTGATATGAGCAATAATAATATACCAACAATTTTAGGACACCCAGCTGGGTTATTTACATTATTCTTTACTGAAATGTGGGAACGTTTTTCTTACTATGGAATGCGAGCCTTATTAGTTTTGTTTTTAGTAAGTGATATAGCTAAAGGAGGATGGGAATGGACAAATGCAGAGGCTGCCAGTTTATATGCTCTTTACACAGGATTGGTTTATGTAACCCCAATTTTCGGGGGGTTATTAGCTGATAAATTACTTGGTTATAGAAAAGCTGTAGTTGTAGGAGCTGTTTTGATGACAGCTGGGCATGCTTCAATGGCAGCAGAAACTCCATTTTTCTTTTACTTAGGACTTACACTTTTAATATTAGGTAATGGAGCATTTAAGCCAAACGTTTCTTCTATTGTTGGGGGATTATACCCATTAGGAAGTGATAAAAAAGATGGCGCATATACTATTTTTTATATGGGTATAAATGCTGGAGCATTTTTAGGAATTCTTTTGTGTGGTTATATTGGAGAAAAAGTAGGGTGGAGCTATGGGTTTGGTTTAGCTGGTATTTTTATGTTTGTTGGAATGATTCAATTTTGGTTTGGACAAGGAATTTTTGGGGATGTAGGATTAAGCCCAAAACAAAAAAGAAATTTGAATGTCGCAGTTCATGAAGGGGCAGCAAGAGATGCAACTAATGAGAATGAAGAAAGTACTAATGAAGAAAGTACTAATGAAGAAGGAAATTCTCCTAAAGTTGTAAGGGATAGATTAGTTGTAATTGGAATATTAGCATTCTTTACAATTTTCTTTTGGTGGGCGTTTGAGCAAGCAGGTAGTTCTATGACTATCTTTGCTAAAGATTATACACAAAGAACCTTGTCAGGGGAAGGTGCTATTATCTTTAAATGGGTTAATACAATTTTAACAATTGTACCATTAGCAATTATTACATGGGTATTAGGAATGTTGTTTGCCAAAACGGTTAAAAAATATCCAATTTCGGTAGTCGCTTTAGGAGCTAGTTTTACTGCTATATGGGGAATAGCGATATGGATGTTAGTTAGAGAGTTTAATGCTGATACTTCTGAAGTTCCAGCCTCATGGTTTGGAATATTAAACTCCTTATTTATTATTTTGTTTGCACCAATTTTTTCTAAAATATGGGAAAGTAAATATAATCCTTCAGCATCAATAAAATTTGCAATAGGTCTCATATTATTAGGTATTGGATTTGGAGTATTAGCATTTGGAGCATCAGCAATACCTCAAGGGGCTGAAGCTGGTGTTGTAAGAGTTAGTATGATGTGGCTCGTTTTCGCATATTTATTACACACTTTGGGTGAATTAGTTTTATCTCCAGTGGGCTTGTCTTATGTTAGTAAATTAGCTCCGGCTAAATTGGTTGGAATGATGTTTGGGTTGTGGTTTACTGCTACAGCAATAGCTAATTTCTTTGGAGGTATTACTGCTAGTTATATTGATAAAATTAGTGAGGAATATTCAATGTCTATCTTCTTTTTAATATTCACTGCAATACCAATTTTAGCAGGTCTTGTATTGGTTGTTTTATCACCAATGATTAAAAAGAAAATGCATGGAATTCATTAATGGTATAAAACTTGTTCAAACCCAATAAATCTAATTTACTATGAAAAAAATATTGATAATAACATTAACGATTTTAACAACAAATTTTGTTGTTGCTCAATCGGGAGTTTTAGAAACAGGAACTGAATACAAAGCCCACGCTAAAGGATGGGAAGTAGATATTAACAAGGCTTACGAAATTTCTAAAAAAACTGGGAAACCCATTATGGCTAACTTTACTGGAAGTGATTGGTGTGGATGGTGTAAGAAGCTTAAGGCAGAGGTGTTTGATACACCTGAATTTAAAGCTTGGGCTGCTAAAAATGTAGTTTTGGTTGAATTAGATTTCCCTCGAAGATTTCAGTTGCCAGAAGCTATAAAACAACAAAACTATGGTTTAGCACAAGCATTTAAAGTATCAGGATATCCTACTATATGGGTGTTTAATTTAACTAAGAATGCTGAAGGTAAATTTAATATTGAGGCAATGGGAAAAACAGGTTATGTAAAAGGAACAAAAGCTTTTACTGATGGGGTTGACGCTATGATACTTCAAGCTAAAGAAGCTAAAAAAGCTGCTAAGAATTAATATATAATTACTTATAACAAAAAAGAGTCTCGATATTTCGGGACTCTTTTTTTGTTTTGGATTTATTTGTTTAACTAAACTCCAAAACCATAATACTCTCTCTTACCATTTTCATAGATACCTTCTAAAAGAATACCATTTTTTGTATTGTTAATGGCCTTAGTAAATTCTTTAACTGTAGTAACGTCTTTATGGTTTACCTTTGTTATAATAAAGCCTTCTCTTACTCCAATTCGTCTTAATTTACCATTTAAGAGTTGATTGATTTTAACACCATGATTAATTTTTAATTGTTTTAATTCTTTCTTGTTTGCTTCAGTAAATGTAGCACCAAGTAACTTTAATACTTTATCTTCTTCATTATTGATGACATCTTCGTTTCCATTTTTATTTTTTAAGATAAGAGGAAGCACAACTTCTTTTTCATCACGTAATACAATTATATTAACTTTATCTCCAGGTCTAAACTGACTTATTTGTTCTTGAAGCTCTGCGATATCGTTTATTTGTTTTGTTCCAATTTTTTTAATTACATCACCTTTTTTTATACCTGATTTAGCGGCAGACCCGTTTTCAGTAGTACCATTAATATATACTCCATTTAAATCTTTAGAACCAATATCCTCGGCAAGTTGCTCATCTAAATTTCTAATACTTACACCAATAAATGCTCTTTGAACTGTCCCAAATTCTTTTAAATCAGCAACTACTTTTTTTACAATATTTGCTGGTATTGCAAAAGAATAACCAGTATATGATCCGGTATTCGATTTTATAGCTGAATTAATACCAATTAATTCTCCAGTACTAGCAACTAAAGCTCCTCCGCTGTTACCAGGGTTTACTGCAGCATCTGTTTGTATAAATGATTCTATTGCAGACATGCCACTATAAGGATCATTTCTTAAAATATTAATATCCCTTCCTTTAGCACTTACTATACCTGCAGTTACTGTAGAAGTTAGATTGTATGGATTACCCACTGCCAAAACCCATTGGCCTACATTTACAGATTCTGAATTTCCGTACTTTAAGTGTGGAAGATTTTCTTCATCTATTTTTATTAAAGCTAAATCAGTATTGGGGTCAGTTCCAATAACTTCAGCTTTATAAGTCTTTTTATTATTAAGGGTAATTGAAATATTAGTTGCTTCAGCAATTACATGATTATTGGTAACAATATAACCGTCATCAGAAATTAAAACTCCTGAGCCAGAAGATTGTGCTAATTGAGGTTGTTGGCTTCTGTTACCATAAAAAAACTGATAAAAAGGATCTGTTGGTCTATTAACCATTACCTCTGTTTTAACATGAACAACTGCATTCACAGACAATTGTGCTGCCATTTCTAAATTAACTTGTGTTCCAATAATATCCATTTTATTATTGGTTTGTTGATTGTATTCTGGAAAAT
>CBDUPT010000105.1:0-7762 GCA_965369165.1 uncultured Flavobacteriales bacterium
AAGTACTTGCAAAAAGCTCAAACTATTGTAAATAACGCTCAGGGTGCTCAAGAGGCAGGTTGGAAAGCATTTGAAGGAGATAGAAATAGGTATTGGCTAGTTGAGAATTTATTGCACCAAAATTATTCGCCACTGAGAGAATGTATGTATAAGTATCATCGATTAGGGTTTGATACTATGGCTAAAAATGTTCCAACAGGAAGAGCAATAGTTTTTTCATCTTTACAAGCTTTAGAAAAAGTGTATGATCGTAAACCAGGTTCTTTTTCCTTACAAATATTTTTCAATGCTAAATCTAGCGAAATAGTTGATCTATTTATAGATGGAACTACAAAGGAAAAAGCTGAAATCACTAATTTGTTGACTAAAATTGATGCAAACAATTTAGCCAAGTACGATAAAATTGCCAAAGGAAAATAAATGTTAAAGCATTTATCAATCATCAACTATGCTATTATTGAATCGCTTGAAATAAATTTAAGCGAAGGATTTTCTGTTATTACAGGAGAAACTGGAGCCGGGAAGTCTATTATATTAGGTGCCTTGTCATTGGTTTTGGGTAATAGATCAGATACATCAGTTTTAAATAGTAAGGATAAAAAATGCATTGTAGAAGGTGAATTTTTATTAGAAAAAGATAGATATCTTCCTTTTTTTAAAACTCATGATTTAGATTTTGAGACTTTGTCCATAATTAGAAGAGAGATTAGTACATCCGGGAAAAGTAGGGCGTTTATAAATGATACTCCAGTTAGTCTGTCAATATTAAAAGAGTTAACAACTAATCTTATTGATATACATTCTCAACATGAGACACTTCAATTAAAACAAAATGATTTTCAGATAAATGTATTAGATTCTTATTCGAAAATTAATTCAGAAGTATTAGAATATAAAAAGGAATATAATTTATATAAACAGTATGAACATAATCTTAAAAACGTTTTAGACTCATCCTCTAAAGCTAAAGAAGATTTTAATTATTTATCATTTCAAGCCCAAGAAATAGAAGCGTTAGATTTAAAATTAAATGAGAAAGAGGATATTGAGCAAAGTTTAAAGGTATTAAATAATTCTGAAGAGATTAAAGCTGTTTTAGAACTGTCATCTTCAATTCTATCTAATTCTGATGTAAATGTTATAAGTTCGTTAAAAGAATTGGAAAATGATTTTAACAAAATATCTAATTTATCAGAGGAATACTCGTTACTTTATGAAAGACTTCATAGTTCAATGTTAGAGTTAGAAGATTTGTCAATTGAGATTAATAGATTGAATGATGATTTTGAGTTTGATGCTGAGAATTTATCTTATTTAACAGAAAGGCTTGGGAAAATTTATAACATAGAGCAAAAACATAGACTTAATTCAACGCAACAAATTCTAGATTTATTAGCAGAGTTAAAATCAAAAATAACTGATGTATCAACTTATGATGAAAGAATTAATGAGCAAAAGTTGTTGGTTGATAAACAAAAGAAAAAGTTAGAGAAATTAGCGAAAAATATTTCTGAAAAAAGGAAAGATAGTCTAAGAAGTATTGAGAAAGAGGTTGTTTTGAATTTAAAAGATTTAGGAATGCCTGATGCTTCGTTTAAAGTTGAAATAACAAAACTTTTAGAGCTAAATGTTAATGGTATAGATAAAATAGAATTTCTTTTTTCGGCAAACAAAGGTTTTAAACCTAAAGAAATAGGAAAGGTTGCATCAGGAGGTGAGTTGTCGAGATTAATGTTAGTTGTCAAAAAGTTTTTATCTCAAGGAAATGAAATTTCAACTATTATTTTTGATGAAATTGATACTGGTGTTTCAGGAGATATAGCAGATAAAATTGCTGATTTAATGAAGCAAATATCTAATGACACACAAATCCTATCAATTACACACCTACCACAGGTAGCTGCAAAAGGAGATTGTCATTTGAAAATTTTAAAGAAAACTATAAAAGATAAAACTTCTACTAGTATTAATATATTAAACAATACTGAAAGAGTTGAGGAATTAGCTAAAATGTTAAGTGGAAAAAACCTTACGGATGCTGCTATTAACAATGCTAAAGTACTTCTCAACAATTAATTAACAATTGTTGCATGAGTTTAATTTTCTTGTAATTTTACTGACCTATGTGGAAATTACTTATAAAGTATCGATTCGTTATATTGTTTGTTGTACCCCTAGGATTATCAGCAATGGTTACAACTACTAGTTGTAATTTATGGAGACCAGGCTCTACCGTTAAGCCAATGGGTGGAGGAGGAGGAGGAGGAAAATACCATACTAGTCCAGCTTCAGCAAAAGGACGAAAAAAAAGAAAGTATTAAATCTAAATACTTATCTTAACAATACTATATTTGTGAAGTTGAAACTATAATTTTACAAAATGGCAAATAATTTATTAGCAGGAAAAAAAGGTATTATTTTCGGAGCCTTAAACGAAGATTCTATTGCATGGAAAGTTGCTGAAAAAGCACATGAACAAGGAGCAGAGTTTATATTAACAAATGCACCAGTTGCTATGCGTATGGGATCAATGGGTGATTTAGCAGAGAAAACTAATTCAGAAATGGTATCTGCAGATGCTACTTCTATTGAAGATATAGAAAACTTAATTAAAGTTGCAACTGATAAATTTGGAAAACTAGATTTTATATTACATTCTATTGGTATGTCAGTGAATGTTAGAAAAGGTATTCACTATACTCATTCTAATCATGATTATTACATGAAAGCAATGGATGTATCAGCAATTTCTTTTCACAAAGTGATGAAAGTTGCAATGGAAAAAGATGCTATGAATGAATGGGGCTCGATATTAGCATTATCTTATATAGCAGCACAAAGAGTTTTTCCAGATTATAATGATATGGCAGATGCTAAATCATTGTTAGAATCTATCGCTAGAAACTTTGGATATCATTTTGGAGCTCAAAAGAAAGTTAGAGTAAATACAATCTCTCAGTCTCCAACACCAACAACAGCTGGAAGCGGAGTTAAAGGCTTTGATTCGTTTAGCCGTTATGCAGATGATAACTCTCCATTAGGCAATGCTACTTCAGAATCTTGTGCTGATTATTGTATTACCTTATTCTCAGACTTTACTCGTTATGTAACTATGCAAAATTTGTTTCATGATGGTGGTTTTTCTTATACAGGGTTAAGCCATGAAGTAATGGATAAGTACGCAAAATAGACTTACTAAATATTAGACATGAAAAAAGGGTTGAACAATGTTTAACCCTTTTTTTTATGTCAATCTGATAAATGGAATAATTACTTCTTTGGTCTATGAGGATGTGAAAACAGTTTTGCTAGTTCATGTGTTAAATCATTATAATATTTAAGTTGTTCTTTATTACAAAGCTTTTTTATGTCTAAAAAATGGTTAAAATGTAATTCTTCAATTTCTTTTTGAATAACACTCATTTTTTCAATCACAGCACTTTTTTCTAATTCATTTTTTTTAGAAAGTAAAATGTATAATTCGTTTTTAGCATCACTTAACTCATTATCTTTTACATTAATTTTGTTTTTATGAGCTTGAATAAGCTCTTCATATAAACCTATTTGTTTCTCATCAAAATGTAATTTTTCAATAATTATATTTTTTGGACCTACATGGTTTCTATGGTGTGGTGGTTGATGTGGCTTTTTCATAACAAACACCACTATCAAAACAATGTTTAATGCAATTAAAGCAATAACTAATATAGATAGAAGTCTTGTTTTACTCATTATATAATTGATTAGAGACGTTAATATTGAATGTTTCAGTTAGGTCAACTGTTGAATTATTGCTTTTTAAGGTCTTTTTAATCAAAAAAGCATTACTTGCTAATAAAACAATTAAAATGACACTAGCAGCCATTAGTTTACTACTAGAGACTTTATTTCGTTCATCTTCTCTAATTCTCTTTTCTATTTTAGAAAACAAATCAGAATTAGGGTCAACTTTTTTTATATGTTTTAATGGATCTAACATTTTATTTTCTCTATTCATATATTTAGACGACATTTATTTCTTATTCCCTTCGGTTACTTTAGTTTTTCTTTTAAATTACTCTTAGCTCTTGATAATAATGATTCTACTGCTTTTTCAGAAGTTTTCATTATTGAAGAAATTTCTTTCTGTGACAATCCTTCAATTGCTTTTAATAATAAGGCAGATTTTTGATTTGGAGGTAATTCATTAATTAGTTTTAGTAAGTTTTCTGTAGCTTCTTGATGTACTAATAAAATACCTGGATGTTTAAAATCACTATAAGATAAACTCTCACTATTGTCATAGATAGGGATTGTAAAACCGAAACGTTTTTTGCTTTTTTTCGCTTTTAAAAAATCTAAACATTGGTTAATAGTAATTCGGTAAATCCAAGTTTTTACAGTTGATTTGTTATTAAAACTGTTTAGTTTTTGATAAATTTTAACAAAAACATCTTGAGTCACTTCTTCAGCATCCTCAGTATTCTGAAGGTAATTTAGACAAAGGTTATAAACTAAGCCTTTGTGTTCATTGTATATTTGTTCTAAAGTCAATTATAAATTATTATTAAACTCTTTAACGATTAGTTCACTACTTTTTATTGTCTTCATAGCCCAATCAATTAACTGTTCAGTTTTCTCTTCATCTGTTAGTTGCCATTTTATATTTGATTCCTTTAAACGTTTACTAATTTCATATAGGCATATAGATGCAGAGACTGATATGTTTAAGCTTTCTGTAAAGCCATACATAGGAATTTTAACATAACCATCAACATTAGACATAGCAATCTCTGAAAGACCTGTCATTTCAGTTCCGAACATCAATGCTATTTTGTTTTTAATTGGTAAATCTTCAATTAAAGTGTCATTTGTATGTGGAGTAGTTCCATACACCTTATAACCTTTTTCTTTTAGTTGATTTATACAATTAAGGGTATTGTTTTCTTTCTCGTTGTATTTATAAAGATTAATCCATTTGGATGCTCCATGTACAACACGCGGGTTTATATTATATTCATTTTTATTTTCTATAACATGGATATCTTGTATACCAAACACATCACAAGAGCGGAGAACTGCGCTAGCATTTTGTGGTTGATAAATATCCTCTAAAACAACAGTAAGGTGTTTTGTACGTTCACAAATTACTGAATCAAATAATTCCTTTCTGTTTTCTGTTATAAATTCTAAGAGGTGAGATAGTAATGCTTTGTTTTTTAACATAAAGTAAAAATAAAAAAGGCTTTCCATATTTGGAAAGCCTTTTTAAAAATCTTTAAACTAAATATTAGTTTACAGTTTTTGCTAAAGCAGCACCTGCTTTAAATTTAGCAACTTTTTTTGCAGCTATTTTGATAGCAGCTCCAGTTTGTGGGTTTCTTCCAGTTCTAGCAGCTCTTTTAGATACTGACCAAGTTCCGAATCCAATTAAAGAAACTTTATCACCTTTTTTCAAAGATTTAGCAATGTTTCCAGTTAAAGATTCTAATGCTCTTTTTGCATCAGCTTTAGATAAGTTAGCATCTTTTGCTACTGCATCGATTAATTCAGCTTTGTTCATTTTTTTTTGATTTTAAGTTAAACAATTATATTTCTTCTATTAATTACTAACAAATATAGATGAATTCAATATTTACGCAAGTTTTAAGAGGTGAAATCGCTGTAATTGTTGATAAATAAGGGTTTTTGTTAATAACTGTGGCTGAAGTCCTTGCTATTATTAGAGTTCAGCTAGTTGGTCTCTAACAGTGTAAGCAATAGATTAATGCTTTTTTGATTTTGTGTTGAATTAACAGAGCGTTTGATTTTTTCTTTATCCTTAGTGGTAAGATGCCAACTTAGAGAAATATTGTTTTTAGGGTTATTTAATTCAAAATTTATTATATCGATAGGAATATTCAAGTTTCCTGTTAAATAACTAAGCATTTGGTCCTGATTGTAATCTTGAATTGGAAAAAGATTACTATATAGGCTACCTAAAGGACTAGTGAAAGTTTCTCTAATACTTTTTATTGTTTTTTCTATAGGTAAGTTTTTAGGCTTATCTCTTAAACTAATAATAATAATACCAGAGGTGTTTTTTTCTATCCAATCTTTAAAAGTATGAATGTACTTATAGCTAGTTGAAGACCCAAAGTTATCTCTCATACCGGCATCCATAACCGATATTTGTGGGGTAGTAGGAAGTGTTACTTTTGGCATTATTATAGGGAAAGTAGCACTCATTCTTAAGGCACTAGTAAATTTTAAATTAATTGCGCCTTGATCTTTAAACATTCTGTTGAATTCAAAATTCTCAATGCTACTCTTATAATTTTTTATTTTGTTGTAGCTCATAAAAGAAATTGGTTGAGAAGCAATTAACATTCTTCTTCCATCATTTATTACAGTAGGAGAGAGTATCATTTGAGGAATTATGGCTTTGTATTCAGGTTCCGTGTAATCATGTAGTTTTTTATTTAATATTTGATGAGTATTGATATTTAACTGTTTCTCAAAAGCAAACCCTCTGTCTTTTTTGTATTGATAATTATCATACGAATATTCTTTTAGTCTAAAAAACCAATCGTTAGTAGCTATACTAAAAGCAATAGGATTAAGTAAGTCCTTACCAGTATTTTTCAAGTATATATCACTATACAATGAGTGCTCAATGTTATTTCTTTGTAAATAAAGTTCTCTATAATAAGCAGCACCAATCATTCCTCCAGAAGAGCCTGTTATTAAATGTGTTTGATTAAAGAACTTCCCATTACTAATACTATCCATGTATTGAAGCATATAAAAGGTCCACATAGTTGCTCGAGATCCACCACCACTAGTATTTATAAAAATTATTTTAGGTTTCTCACTATTTTTGTTCTTCCAATTATTTAATATTTGAATAGCATTTTTTTTATCTGAATTAAAGTTTTTAGTATTATTATTTAGTTTAAAGATATTTTTTAATGAATAATCAGCCTTTTTATTTTCATAATTTAAGCCATAAGCCATATTATTAAAGCCAAAATAAGGATACCTTGACCCATAATTAATTAACAACACTATACCAACTAGAATAATAGATGTCCAGCCTTTTAACCATGTATAAAAAGCACTAGTTAGGATAAATATAATGGTAAAGACAAGAACAATGCTCGCTCCTGCAGGGATAACAAAAAATTTATTCTCACTTAAAAAGCCAATTAATATTAATGATATGAAAATGACCACTTCAAAGAAAGTCGCATTTATTTTATTTTGAGAGATTATCGACTTTAATATCTCAGTATCATAATGTTGTATGTCACGAACATACCTAACTTTAAAAGGGGAGTGGAGATATAAACCTACATGCCATTTGTTTTTTCCTTTTAAAAATTTATAAATACTTTCCTCTTTAGAAAAGAGTGTATTTATTGGAGTGTTACTCTCGTTTTGTGTAATTCCAAGTATCTTAAATATGTTTTTATTGGTTGATAAAAAATAGGTTAGAGAGGTTAGGATTATAAATGTATATCCTAAAACTATAGCAATTAAATAAATCATAATTGTTGAAGTAGAGGTATTCTCATTAAGAATATGATAGTTTACTACTTGGTATAAATAATAAATCATAAAGATTAAAGGGAGTAATGAATTGTTAATACAGAACTTAACAAAGGGGCGCTTTAAGGTTGCGATAAATGGAAAGCGTTTACTATTTATTATGTAACTACTAATATTATAGACCATAACAAATCCACCAATAGAAAATCCCATAATAAAGTATGACCAAAAACTGACTACATCTAAATATTCT
>CBDUPT010000106.1:0-7734 GCA_965369165.1 uncultured Flavobacteriales bacterium
ATTGAAACAAGGAACTCCTCATTAGAAATCGTTCCTTCCATACGTTCCTTAATGAATTCCATAGCTTCAACAGGGTTCATATCTGCAATATGGTTACGAAGTATCCACATTAATTGAGTAACGTCATTACCTAATAATAAGTCTTCTCTACGTGTACTTGAAGAAACAATATCAATAGCAGGGTAAATACGTTTGTTAGAAATTTTTCTATCCAATTGTAATTCCATGTTACCAGTACCTTTAAATTCTTCAAAGATAACTTCATCCATTTTAGAACCAGTTTCAGTAAGTGCAGTTGCAATAATGGTTAATGAACCACCATTTTCTATGTTACGAGCAGCTCCAAAAAATCTTTTTGGTTTGTGTAAAGCATTTGCATCAACACCACCAGATAATACTTTACCAGATGATGGAGAAACTGTATTGTAAGCTCTTGCTAAACGAGTAATAGAATCTAATAATACAACTACATCGTGACCACATTCGACCATACGTTTAGCTTTTTCAATAACTAAGTTAGCTAGTTTAACGTGCTTTTCAGCTGGTTCATCAAATGTAGAAGCAACAACTTCAGCATCAACGTTACGAGCCATGTCTGTAACCTCTTCAGGTCTTTCATCAACCAATAAAATTAATAAGTAAACTTCTGGGTGGTTATCAGCAATAGCGTTAGCAACATCTTTTAATAAAGTAGTTTTACCTGTTTTAGGTTGTGCTACTATCATACCTCTTTGTCCTTTACCTATTGGTGTAAACAAATCGATAACTCTGTTTGATAATGAATTACTCTTATCACTTACTAACCTTAATTTTTCGTCTGGAAAAACAGGAGTTAAATATTTAAAAGGAACTCTATCTCTAACTACTGCAGGATTTCTATTGTTAATAGATTCTACTTTAATTAAAGGAAAATATTTTTCGCCAATTTTCGGTGGTCTAACACTTCCTCTAACAGTATCGCCAGTTTTTAATCCAAATAATTTTATTTGAGATTGAGAAACATAAATATCATCAGGAGAATTTAAATAATTGTAATCTGAAGAGCGTAAGAATCCGTAACCATCAGGCATAATTTCTAAAACACCTTCACTTACTATAATTCCATCAAAGTTGTAACCATGGTCATCAGCTTTATTGTGAGGCGTTCTTTCACGTTGTCCATTAGAGTTACCATCTTTTTCGTTATTTCTAGGGTTTGGTCTGTTATTGTTGTCTCTTTGACTATCCCTTGGATTTGGTCTTGGAGCAGGTTTATCCGTTCTTGGAGCAGGTTTGTTTGATACTGCTGGTTTGTTTGGTGCAGTTGGTCTTGGAGTGTCTTGCTTTTGAGGTTCTTTTGCCTTAGCAACTGGTGCTTCAACTTTTTGAGTTGGAGTAACGGGAGCAGCATTAGGTTTTTTAGTCGGAGCATCATCATTAAAAAGACTAGGCTTTTCAGCTGGTAATCTTTTCCTTTTTGGTTTAGATGGTGTTGCTCCTGTTGAAGATCCTGCAGGTATTCTTTTTCTTTCTTTTGGTTTGTCGGTAGCTTCTTTTTTAGGTGGGTTTATAGCTTGTTGATCTAAAATTTGATAAACTAATTCTTCTTTTTTTAATTTATCTGTTTTTTTTACGCCTAATCCTTTGGCGATGTCACGAAGTTCTCCGACTAACTTCTTGTTTAATTCAATAATGTCGTACATGTAATTGTTTAATAATTTTTAATATGTTTTAATCTAAAAGATGTTCTGAGTATGTGTATTACAGAAATTGTAATGTTTAATATGTAGAATTAATTATAATTTGCTTCTTTTTTAATTTAAAGTCGCGATTTTAATTGATTTGTTTTACTAATTGTTATTGGTTGTAATAACGTTACCAGGAATCTGATAGTACAATAGTACGAATAATATTATAAATAGAAATTTTTATCTCTTTATTTATTGACACTTAAATGTTGATGAGGTTTTTTTATATCGTTTCAACATCAAATAACTTACATAGCCAGCCTAAATGACCAGCGTGTGCACCTTCATGTCTTACTCCATGTTTAATAATTGAGCTAATTGTATCTTCACCACCCAAAGTAACACCATTAGTTGTAGGTTTTGTTAAATCTTCATCAGATAAAGTGCTAATATAATCCATAGAAGCTTTATGAACTTCTTCAAATTTTGTCATAATGTCTTCAACCGCTGGATAGTCTTCTTTAGCGGGAACTTCTGAACCTAAACCAAACTGTCTAGCCCAAGGAATACTTACTTTTTCTCCACCAGTACAAACTAATAGTAGCCAATTTTCAGAAACAGTAAGGTGAGCTATTAACCACAAAATGCTATTTAATTGTTTGCCTTCAACCTCAAAGGTTTTATATATGTCCTGACCTTCTAATTTATTTAAATAGTATTTAGTTAAACCTCTGCTCATTTCAAGCATTTCTACTAATGTTTGTGTTTCTGTTTTAGCCATAGCTCAATGTCTTAAAAATTGTTTTGCGTTTATTTCGTTGTAATTTTTTCTCCAGTCTAATGCTGCTTGCACATAAATATGTTCTAATGTTGGTTGGTCATCAGTTAAAATAGCTTCAGCTTTAAAATTAATATTTTTTGTATCAATATTTATGTTAGTTGGGATGACTTGGTTTAGTTTAGTTTTTCCATTAATAAATAAAAGATTTCTTGCATTTTCATTACCAGGAGTTGCAATTAAATGAGTATTAAAATTTGCGGCTTTTAATGTTTTGTATATGCTTCTTGCGGCTTTACCTTTTTCATTATTGATGTAGCCATAAAAATTAATAATCAGTAAGCCATTATCAGAAAGTTTATTGTTAATCTCACTAAAAGCTTCTTTAGTCATTAAATGGGTTGGAGGTGTTTCAGCATGAAATAAGTCATAAATAATAACATCGTATTTTTTTGTTGTGGTATTAATATAGTGCCTGGCATCATCTACAATAACATTTAAATCATTTTCTATATAAAAAAAATCTTTAGCAACATTGGCAATGCGCTCATCAATTTCTACAACATCTATATTTAAGTTGTTTTCTTTTAATTTTTTATAAAGTGTACCACCACCTAAACCTAACAATAATGTATTGTTTCCTTTTTTATAATGATTAATGTTATGGCTTAAAATATCTATATAATCCCAGTAACTTTTTCTCGGATTTTCTATATCCATCATAGTTTGAGAAATATTGTTGACTAATAATTCTCTGTATGTTTTATTTCTATTGTTAATAGGATAGGTACGTTCAATCACTTTTATTTCACCTAAAATTCCTTCGGAATGATAGAGTGTTTTTTCATTAATGTTATTATGAAAATTCATACTTAATAATCCGATTAAAACAATAACAGAAATTGGAGTTTTAAATGTTCTAGTAGCTATAAACAGATAAGTTGATATTGTCATAACTAAAATGCCATAACCGTATAACGTTTTGGTAATTCCATATTCAGGTAAGGTGTAAAAACCGACAACAAATGTGGTGATTATTCCTCCAAGGGTAGAGACAGCATAAACAGTTCCGCTGCTTTTACCAGAATTTTTAGCATCGGTAGTTAAATAGTTAATTAATAAAGGAGAGGTAGCTCCAAATAACATTAAAGGGAAAAATATAATACAGATTAAAGAAATAATAGAACCTGTTATTAAACTTAAATTTATGGTTATTGGTAATACAATATCACTAATTAATGGAGTTATGGTAACTAAAAAACCTCCAATAAGCATTAGCCAATAAATGGTGTTTTTTTTCTGATTTTTAGAAGAAATATATCCACCTAAATAATAGCCACTCATTAATGCAGTTAAGGTTATTCCTAGTACTGCAGCCCAAACATAAATTGATGTTCCGAAAAATGGGGTTAAAATTTTTGCACTACATAATTCAACACACATTACAGCACCACCTTCAATAAAAGCTAAAATAAAAAGTAGCGTTTGAATTTTTTTTGTCATCTATTACAATGATACTAAATTATATGATGAACACTTATATTATAATGTCAAAAGAATAAATAAGTGGTTAGTTAATAATGACTTTCTTACTGTCTAACAAACCATGATTGTTTGTTAATTTATAATAGTAGATTCCTTTTGACCAATTACTTATATCCAACCTTATTTTATTGTCTATAATATTTTCTTCTTTAAAGACTATTTTTCCTTCAGTATTGTAGAAAATTATTTTATGTTTCAAGCCTTTTGTATTATTAAAAATTACTGTAATATCTGTATTTGAAGGATTAGGATAGGCTAAAGATGAATATTCATCGATTTGTTCTACTTCTTCAAGGCTAGTTGATACAATATTACAAAGTGATGATTGTCTCCAAATATCTTTTTGGAACATAAGCCAGTCAGGTCCATTTGCAACTGATCCAGTTGATATCATGTAAGCTCGACCAAACCCGTTAGAAAAAGCAGGGTATTCAGCATGACCTCCGGCAATGAATACATCCAAGGTATCATCACCATCAAAATCTGCAATAAGTGGAGCGTGAGATAATTCAAATTGGTTGTTTCCATAATGAGCTCTTAAATCCATTGTCCACATATGTAAGCCACTATTGCCATGAAGAGAAATTAGTTTTCCAGTTTCAGTACCAAAAACTACATCTAAATACTGATCACCATTAACATCTGATAGAACGACCCCTCTAAATGCAGTACCGAAGTTAGGTATGTTGTAAGACCACTTAAATGTTCCATTACCTTCTAAAGCAGTTACTTTGTAGCCACTAACAAACACAACATCACAATTACCATCATTATCTATATCCCCTAACGAAACATTTGCACCAGCGTAGCCACCTAAGCCTCCATATTTCCAATCTAAAGTACCATCCTCACCATTTAAGCAATATATGGTGTCGTTATATGAGCCAAAAAGTAGTTCAGGATTTCCATCATTATCAAAATCTGCTACTGCTGTTCCATGATATAGATGGTCGTTAATAGGAAATGACCACATTCTAGTTTGGTCATCACCTTTGAATGCAACCAAGCTATCATAATTATTGAAATCCCAAGTACCTACAACAAAATCTAAAATATTATCATTATCTAAATCTAACACGGTAGGAGCTGTTTGTATCCAAGAGTTAGTATCTACAGCAATTTCCCATTCTATCGTTCCATTTTCAGCATTTATACAAATAACATAACCCCCAAACTCACCATGTATTATTTCTAGTTTTCCATCTCTATCTATATCTGCAACCGTTGGAGGAGAGTCACTACCTCTTGTATTTGCAATCCATTCTACAACACCACTAACTCCATTAAAACAAAAAGTTTTAGCATTACATGAACTAGGTACTACTACTTCCAATTGTGGGTCAGTATCCATATTGTAGATGACAGGAGCAACATCATTACATCCTTCAAAACCAATTGGAGCTGTATTATATTTCCAATGTAATGTGCCATTTTCAGCGTTAAGCGCATATACCATACTGTCATTTCTGTAACAACCAAATACAACTTCTAGTTTACCATCTCCATCAATGTCATCTGATGCTGATTGTCCAAAAGCAGCATCATTGGTATTATACCACCATTTTATACTTGGAGTTTGAGAGAATGTATTTCCAGAAATAATAATCGTTAAGCAGAATAGTATAATTTGAGTAGAATTCTTCATGATGGGAGTTTTAATATGGATACTAATTTAATAAAATTAATCTTCTATTATTATACCAGCTTTTAGTTTCTTCTCATAATCTAAAATCAATAAATAATACATTAGTACACCAATTAAGTAAAGTGCTGCTGTAATTAAAAACACATAAATGTAGGCTAAACCAATTTGACGAAGTATTTGAAAAATAATTGAGCTAATAAACCAACTACCACTCCATACAGCAGAGGTTAAAGCGCTCATCATTTCACGGTTTCTTTCACCAACATATTTCATAACTAAATCAGAAGTCATTGGGCCAGCCATGTTCATTAAAGGTTGACGAAGTAGGTACATAGCCATTGCTAAATAAATAGCCATCCAACTATCAATAATTTCGGTAAAAGCTAAAACTATTAAAGCAGTTATTGCAGCTAATTGAGTTAAAGGGATTGCTTTTTTATAACCTAATCTTTTTTTTATGATAGGTACAAACAGCACAACACCAAAAACAATAGCTGTTGCAAATGCACTTAAAATAGCAAACTGGTCAGAATCTAATCCGTGTATTTTATAAAAGAATAAACCAATAAAAGGAATGGTTAAACCAGCTCCAACAGCAATTATTAATGTTGGTACTAATGCTTTAATAATTATTCCCCAATCAAAATCAGTTAAATTTGTTCTTCTTTTTTTGAGTTCTGGGACTACCTCTTCTTTTTTGATACTAAAGATAAATCCAATACAGATAAAACCAAGTAACGAAATGATTTGAAGTATTAGTTTTTCATCGAATAAGTTGGGATTGATATTGCTTAATCCGAAAATGATACCTCCACTTACAATACCAGCAACACTCCATGTAGAGTAGCTTAAAGTTATAGCTTCGGTATGAGTTTCTTTTTTAGCATTACGTAAAATGTACGGTAAAGCAGATATTTGAATTCCTGTAAAACTAATTCCCCATAAAAATAAACTGCTGTATAACAACCAATCGGTTTGAGTTGAGATTGCTTGTAGTGTAATTAAAGAAAGGGTAGGAGTTAATATAGAGCTTATGTAAAAAATGGGTTTTAGTTTTCTTCCTTTAATTATTAATCCTAAAGGGAAAGCAAATAATAAAACACCTAGAAACCGAAATGAAACAAATGAAGCACTTTGATGATCTTGATAACCCACTTTTTCCATATAGATTAACATGATGGCCATAAAGGCTGAGTTAATAAGTTGTAAGAAAAATTCGGCTACAATAAACTGAAGAATGTGTTTCTCTAAGTTTTTGTAGTATTTTATGAATGCGAAAGGATTCAAATTGTTTCGTTAAACACCTCCCTCTGTCCCTCCTTTTTAGGAGGGAAGTTTCCCCTCTAACAAGAGGGGATTAAGGGGTGTGTTAAATTATTTTATAGTTGTTAAAATCAAAACCATTTAATAAGGCTGTAATATCCATACGTTTTTTACCAGCTACTTGTAATTCTAATAACTTAATAAAACCACCATTTACAGCAATTTTCAGTTCGTGTTTAGCTTGATGAATACTTCCTGTCTCAAAGTTATGTTCAATTATTTCTTTTTCAGATTTAAATAATTTGCAAGAAATAATTTCTCCTGTTTCTTTGTTTTTAAACTCAGTAAAAGCAGTTGGGTAAGGACTTAATCCTCTTATGTGGTTGTGAATTTCGTTAATAGATTTTGACCAATCAACTTTACAGAAAGGTTTAAATATTTTAAAAGCCTCTTTTAGTTCTTGATTATTATCTTGAGGGAAAGTTTCAATGTTATCTTGTTCAATATCTTGAACGGTTTTTAATACCAAATCTTTACCAATTAACATTAGTTTGTCGTGTAGCTCACCAGCAGTTTCGTTTGGTCCAATAGCTGTTTTTTCTTGAGCAATAATATCTCCAGTATCAATTTGATGTTGTAAAAAGAAAGTAGAAACACCTGTTGCTGCCTCTCCATTTATAATAGCCCAATTAATTGGGGCAGCTCCTCTGTATTGAGGTAGAAGAGAAGCGTGTAGGTTGAACGTTCCTAGTTCAGGCATGTTCCAAACAGCTTCGGGCAGCATTCTAAAAGCTACCACAATTTGTAAATTGGCATTTAGCTCTTTTAGTTCAGTT
>CBDUPT010000107.1:0-7727 GCA_965369165.1 uncultured Flavobacteriales bacterium
ATTACAAATGCAATGAATGGAACATTTGATCCATTAACGGCAGGACCTGGAAATCATACAATTACTTACGCAATTGGTGGTAACTGTGGGGATACACAAACTGTAAATATTACAGTAATACATAGTGAGGATGCAACTATTACTCCTGCTGGACCAGTTTGTATCAATGACCCTGCTTTTAATTTAACAGCGGTAGATCCAAATGGTGTTTGGACTGGAAATGGAATAACTAATGCTGCTATGGGAACATTTGACCCTGCAACAGCTGGAATAGGAACTCATGTTATAACTTATACTATTGCAGGTGCTTGTGGAGATGTTGGAACAACAACAATTATTGTAACGCCACTTGATAATCCTACAATTACTCAAGTTGGCCCGTTCTGCGTATCTGAACCACAAACTTTATTAACTAGTGCCACCCCTGGAGGAACATGGAGTGGAACAGGAATAACTAATCCTGCAGTTGGTTCATTTAGCCCTGGTGCTGCGGGTCCTGGAACACATCAAGTTATATATGTAACTGGAGGTTCTTGTAGTAATACAGATACTATTGATATTGTTGTGAATGCATTGCCAGACGTACAGTTTGTAGTTGATACAGCAAGTGTTTGTATGATTCCTTCACATCCATTTGAATTTACAAATACAACAGATACTACTGGTGGAATGGTTGGTACTTCAACATGGGATTTTGGTGACGGTTCAACAGGAACGGGTAGTGTGGTTTCACATACTTATAATTCTCCTGGAACGTACAATATTACTTTGACAGTTGTTTCAACATCTGGAGCTGGAGGTTGTACAAATACACTAGTTAAAAACAGTTTTGTTGAAGTTTATGCAAATCCAACTGCAGACTTTTTAATAACACCAAACCCTGCAACTGTATTTAATCCAACGGTTAACTTTATAGATCAATCGTATGTAAATATTGTAACTTGGGATTGGAATTTAGGTGGTTTATCATATAGTAATGATCAGCATACTTCTTACACTTTCCCTGAAGATACAGGAACGTATTTAATCACATTAACAGTAACTGATAATCACGGATGTCAAAACACAATGTATGATAACCTAATTGTTAAAGGTGAGCATGGAATATTTGTTCCAAATGCATTTACTCCAGACTTTGATGGTGTTAATGATGGTTTCTATCCTAAAGGGTTTGGAATTACAAATTACGGATATGGTTTTTATATCTTTGATAGATGGGGGGAGATAATATTTGAATCTCATACTAAATTTGAGCCATGGTTTGGAACTTATAAGAATAAGTTAGTTCAGAATGGTGTTTATGTATGGAAATTAGAATATCAAGATGTGAATGGTAAAAAGCACGAAGCTGTTGGAAAAGTAACAATCGTAAAATAGTTAGTTTATTAGTAAATAAAAAAGAGTCCCGAATTTTCGGGACTCTTTTTTTATGCAAAAATTGAAACTCCATTAGAATCTGTTGTGACACTTTCGCTCATATAATCGAAAAATGGACGCATCTTTTTAAATGTATCGTTTACCATTTTTGCAAAATCAGGACTTAAAACATCTTTGTCACTAAATTTTTTAGAAATTATAAACTGTTTGTATCGAAGTAAGTCTATATCAGGGTGTTCTTTATCAAACCCTTTAGGAGCAGTTTTAAGTTGTTCACCTTCTAGTGTTCCAAAAGTGCTTTTAAAAGCTTTACTATTAATTATCTTGCGTAGTTCAGAAGCATCAGAGGCAATGTCCTCTCTTATTCGTTGTAAATCGTCTTTGTTTGGAGCCCAAAATCCACCACCAACAAAAGCACAATCTGGTTCTATGTGAAAGTAGTAGCCACCTCTTAATTGATTAGTGGCTCTTTTAAATCCTCCAGCCCAATTTGTTTTGTAAGGAGATTTATCTTTACTAAACCTTACATCTCTATAAATTCTAAACAAACTTTTTTTGCCAGTAGGCGTTTCTATATTGTCGTGTTTGTTTAATAACTCTAATAAACTATCAGCAAATTCAATAGTGTTTTGATGTTGTTTTAAGTATTCCTCTTTATTATCATTAAACCAATCTCTATTGTTGTTAGCTTTTAAATCTTTTAAAAACTGAAGATTTGTTTTAGTAAGTGTTGCCATAGTTTTTTTATTTTAAAGCATAAATTTAGAGTAAATAACCCAATTTTATAAAACAGGTATTTTTTATTCTTCAGAAATGTCTACTGTTTAACTGAAAATTAATAGTGATAACAGTTCTTCCAATAAATTAAATACATTTGCAGTCTTATGCAAAACAATTACTCATCATCAACAATTTGTGCTATTGCTACAGCTCCAGGAATAGGAGCAATAGCAGTTATTCGTTTGTCTGGAGAAGATGCAATTACAATTTGTAATAAAATATTTTACGGTAAAGATTTAACTCAAGTAGCATCTCACACTGCTCATTTTGGTACGCTTAGAAATAGAGATAAAATTGTTGATGAAGTTTTGGTGACTGTTTTTAAAGGTAAAAAGTCTTTTACAGGAGAAAACTCAGTAGAAATTTCTACACACGGTTCGCCCTATATTCAACAACAAGTATTGCAGTTGTTATTAAAGAATGGTGCTACACCAGCAGGACCAGGAGAGTTTACACTTAGAGCTTTCTTAAATGGTAAGATGGATTTGAGCCAAGCAGAAGCTGTAGCTGATGTTATTGCTGCAAATTCAGAAACTTCACACGAGTTGGCAATGAGTCAGATGCGTGGAGGTTTTAGTAGTGAGATTCAAAAACTAAGAGAAGAATTAATCCATTTTGCTTCTTTAATTGAGTTAGAACTCGATTTTGGAGAAGAAGATGTGGAGTTTGCTGATAGAGATGATTTAAAAGAATTGGTGTTGAAACTTAATAAAGCATTGACTTTACTTATTAATTCTTTTGATTACGGAAACGTAATTAAAACAGGTGTTCCTGTAGCAATAGTTGGAGAACCAAATGTGGGTAAATCTACTTTGCTAAATGCTTTGTTAAATGAGGAAAGAGCCATTGTTTCAAATATAGCAGGAACCACAAGAGATACCATTGAGGATGAAATGGTAATTGATGGGATTAGTTACCGATTTATTGATACCGCAGGAATTAGAGAAACGGTAGATGAGATTGAAAGCCTAGGAATTAAAAAATCTTTTGAAAAAATTGATTTAGCTTCTATTGTGTTGTTGTTGGTAGATGCTTCTAGTATTACTGCTGAGCAACTAACTAAAGATGTTAAGAACATTAAAGATCGAATAGAAGGGAAGAACAAGCGTTTAATTGTTGTTGCCAATAAAATTGACAAAAGTAGCCTGAAAGAAATTGAAGCAAAATTTAAAGGCATTGAAAATGTGATTTATGCTTCAGCTAAAGAAAACCAAAATATAGAACAAATTAAAGAGCAGTTATATGCTTATGTTAAAAATGGCTTGTTAGAAAATACCGATACAGTAGTAACCAATGCACGCCATTACGAAGCTTTATCAAGTGCTAACGAATCTTTATTAAAAGTATTAGAAGGCTTGGATGTAAACATTACTGGCGACTTTTTAGCCATGGATATCCGACAAGCTTTACACCAATTATCTTTAATAACAGGAGATATTTCTACTGATGATTTGTTAGACAACATTTTTACCAAGTTTTGTATCGGCAAATAACCTTATTTACAAACTTAACTCAAAAGCTCCATTTTCAGTAATGTCCCAATAATTTACATTTAATAGTTTTGCCTCATTTTCTAATCGCTTACGATTATAGGTAGAGTTTGAGGCGTCAATTACTATTTGTTTGGGATTAAACATATTTACTATTTCACTAATAGAAAACTTACTGTTTTTTGTTATAGCTACTAAATCGACAGCTAAACTTTCTTGTTGTGTAGGCAAAACAGTATTGTTATCAATTATAACAATTTTATAATCATAAAACTGAAAATAGTTTCGTTTGTTGAATAAGTTAGGATTATCAATTCTGTAGATGTTAGATAGCTGATGTTTCTTTTTTAAATGGTCTAACCGAACAAGTTTTTCATTTTTAACACCATTGTTAATCCAGTTGTTTTGGGTATGGAACAACATCTTACTTCTGTTTTGAGTAAGCTTAATATCTGAAACTAAAATATTGTCTGTACCATCAATAAAGTTGATAGCAGTATATTGAGGAATGTTGTAGATAATAAGTTTTTTCTGTTGAGAGGTATTAATTCTAAAGCTTAGATTTAATGCTAAATATATAATTAGTGCTGAGCATCCAATAAGCATGTACTTAAATTTTCTATAAGCAATTAAAAGAATAATGCTTGCAATTAAAAAATAGATTAACCAAGCATCAGTTATAGTGAATTTAATATTTTCAGAAAGAGAATAAGGGAGTTCATCTATTACTGTTACGGAGTAATTTAAAAATTTGACTAAATAATTGAGTCCAATTGCCAAATAATCTCCAACTATGGGTATGTAAGCCAAACATAATGTAGCTAAGCCTAAACATAGGATTGCTAATGCAAGAGGTATTACAATAAGATTTGATAATAAAAAGTAATTAGGGAATTGATGAAAATAAAGCAGCCCCAAAGGGAAAGTTGCTATTTGAGCAGCAATAGAAACTGCTGTTATTTCCCATATTTTACGAGGTAGCCACCATTTTGTATAAAACCAATTATTAACCCAAGGTTGAATAATTACTATACCAATTACAGCTAAATAAGAAAGTTGAAAGCCAACTTCCATTATTAGTAGGGGGTTGTATATGAGCAATGCAAAAGCGGATGCTGCTAGGGTATTGAAAAAACTAGAGTTTCTGTTGAGTGTTTTTGCTGTAACTACAAAGCTAAACATTGTTGCAGCTCGCATTACAGAGGGAGATAAACCTGTAATTAAAGCATAACTCCAAAGGATAAGAATTAATAAAACCCCCTTAGAAATTCTTCCCCATTTCCATTTGTCTAAAAATGATAAGATTTTACTAAAGATTAAGAAGATAATACCTACATGTAATCCAGAAACTGCTAGTACATGCATAGCTCCAGCGCTAGAATAAGCACTTTTTAACTGAGCATCAATATCATCTTTATATCCTAAAATAAGGGCTGATGCAACAGCTAGCTCTTTTTCTTCTAACCCTTTATTTTTAAGAATATTAATTAGATACTTTCTAATATTTTGCGCTGTTTTAATAATGGATTGGTGGGGAGCTTTTTGAATAAATTTCCAATTATTTGACCTTAAAAATGCTTGTTGATGAATTAAGTGGTATGAAAGGTATTTTCTAAAGTCAAATTCATTTGGATTTTTAGGGGGAGGAACATTTTCTAATTTTGGTTCGAAAGATATAATGTCGCCAATTTCAATGCTTTTTGAAAGACTGTCGTTTTGAAGGTAAATGATTACTTTACCTTTGTTATTAACCCATTGGTCTTTTTGTTTAATTCCTTTAATGCTTAGGATTGCTTTAACTGTTTTCTCTTTTATCTGAGGGGCTTCTATTATTTTCCCAATTATTAATTGGTCTTTATTATTTTGAGGGTTAATGCTATCGGTTGACTGATTGTATTTTAAGGCTGTTAAGCAACCTCCGGCTAAAGCAAAGTTTAGGTAAAGTAATACCCCATATATCCACCTAATTTTATAATGGGTATTGAGGTTTTTTATATTTAATGTTATTAAGTATAGGATTAATCCAATTCCAAAAACATATAATATATGATATAAATTGAGGTTTAAATAAACAACAGCTATAATTCCTCCGACAAAAGGAACTAAAAGCCTTAGTAATGGAATGTGATTTATACTTAACATTTACGCTAATTTATGATAATTGAACCTTAACACCATAACCATACGTATTATTATTAAATTTGATAACCTTTAAAATTTATAACTTATGAAAAAGATAAATTTACTTTTAACCCTAGTTTTATTAAGCTTTTTAGGCTTTTCTCAAGCGAAGGAAGATGGAGATAGTGATTTTCAAAAAATATACGAAATTGTTATTTTAAAAGATGGAGAAGTTAAGCATATTGTAAAACAAGGAGCTCAAATAAGTGTTGAAATTGATGGCAAAACAGTTAATGGGAGGTGGTATTTTAAATCATACCCCGATAAGGTAAAGGTGATAACCAAAAAAGGTGAAGAAGCTGGGGTTGTAGAATTAAACAAACAAAGCCCGTTAAGAATTGTTACTCCTCAACCTAAAAGTGGTATGAGTGTTGGTATAGGAGTGGGGCCAGTTTCAGTTTCTAGTATGGGGGCAGGCTATCAATCTTTTAATATGGAAAAATACACTGCAGAAATTAATGAACGACAAGAAACTAAGGAAGAAAAATTAAGAAGAGAGTATTACGAAAAGAAAGAGCAAGAACGTATGGCTAAAGAAGCCGCAAAGCAAGCTAAGAAAGACGCTAAAAAGAAAAAGAA
The DNA here is from genome assembly GCA_965369165.1 of uncultured Flavobacteriales bacterium. Taxonomy (GTDB): domain Bacteria; phylum Bacteroidota; class Bacteroidia; order Flavobacteriales_E; family Vicingaceae. The sequence continues at coordinate 6,408 of CBDUPT010000107.1, forward strand.
GAAATGATTAAAAGAATAGTAATTCTATTGGCTTTTTTTCCAAGTATTATTTGGGGGCAAAGTGTTGATGATAAAATAACTCAACTTAAGAAAGAGGTGCAGGCTTTGGAAATTCAAAAAGCCGAAAAGCAAAATCAACTTAATGAATTAAAGCTTGAAAAGATTCGAGAGGATATTCAACTAGTTGGATTACCTAAAGTTGAGGATGGAGAGGAAGTAATCAATCATTTAGCGTATAGTTTAGTTTATTCTGAAAAACATGAACAAGCTAAATGGGTGAGTCATATTATTACAGCTGATATTATTGATGGAAAAGTAAAACGCTCTAATAACTTTAGGAAAGATCCTTTAGTGAAAACTGAAAGTGCTTCTCAGAAAGATTACTTTTTAAAATATAAAGATGAAAAAACAGGGAAGTACAAGTATGATGGCTATGGTTATGATAGGGGGCATTTAGCCCCATCTGCTGATTTTAGATGGAGTAGTGAGGCACTTTCTGAATCTTACTTTTACTCCAATATGTCACCTCAGTTACCTGAATTTAATCGAAAAAAATGGGCTGATTTAGAAGGTTTGTTAAGGGGGTATATTTCTGATCATTCCGAAACTCAACTTTATATAGTTACAGGACCAATTCTAAACGATAGTTTGCCAAAAATTGAGAGAAGTATTAATAAAATCAGTATTCCAAAATACTATTACAAAGTAGCTTTAGATTTAACTAATAAAAAAGCCATTGCATTTATAATGCCTAATAAGGATATTAAATATCCGGTAAGTAGTTTTTCAGTATCTATAAATGAGGTTGAAAATTCCACTGGAATTGATTTCTTTTATCAGTTACCTGATAGTTTAGAAGAAGTGTTAGAGGATCAAAATAATGTAGTGGAGTGGGTGCCTGAAAAACAGAAAGGAGATGTAAAGCCAATTTCTCAACCAACATTAAAACCAGGTGTTTATAATACAGTTCAAGCAAAGCGACATATGGGGACGGGTAAAAAAGTTACTGTTGCAGGTACTATTGTGAGTGGTAGAAAAACAACTAATGGACATCTGTTTTTTAATATGGATAAAAACTACCCCAACCAAATATTTACTGTAGCTATTTGGAAAAAGAATATCACTAATTTTAGTTATGATCCCTTGATTGAATGGGAGGGAAAAGAGGTTTATTTAACAGGTAAAGTGGCTGATTTTGATGGGGTACCTACTATGATAATTGAAAAAGAAAATGCAGTAGAGGTTCATCAAGATGGTAAAATGATAATGGTGATAGGAGGACAGAATTAAAAGTCAGCTTTGAAAAAAGCTAAGGATTCT
>CBDUPT010000108.1:0-7699 GCA_965369165.1 uncultured Flavobacteriales bacterium
CTCTAGGAATAGTTCCTGCAACTGGTTGACGAGCATTAGAAGTATTAACCAAATTTTCATCAGTTAATTCACCTCTCACTTCTCCATAATCTACATAAGTTTCAATAGATGGCGAACGATACATGTCTGGCATATATTCTGGCGCCAATCCTCCTTCTTCTTGACAAGAAGATATAGAAATTACTGCAACAACTGCTACTGTAATTTTTGTGATTTTATTTAAATAATTTCTTTTCATAAGAATTCGGTTCAAATACTAAGGATTTTTTACATCAATTTCTAAAACATACGTTTCATTCAATAACGCTTTAATTCCTTCTTCATCCATATCATTATCATGTGTATGAATTTCCATTACAAATCTATCATCTGTAGTTCTTGGATAAGGATTTCTTCCTTTCATTCCTGGCAAAGTCCAGTTACGCAACATATATGTGATTGCCATACCATGTGCAGCACACAAAACACCAAACTCGAAAGTAATTGGGACAAACGTTGGTAAATTATTCATTAATGAAAAATTTGGCTTACCACCAATATTCATTGGCCAATCATGAATCATAAAGAACCACATTCCTGTTAATGCTAGAGAAACCCCTATCATCCCATAAATAAAGGCTGCAATAGCAATTCTAGTTCTTTTTAATCCAATTACAGGATCTAACCCGTGAATTGGAAAAGGAGAAAACACATCTCTAATATGAATTCCTTTATCTACTATATGCTTTGCACTTTCTAAAAGTACATAGTCATCATCGTAAATCGCGTATATTGTTTTGTCTGACATAATTTAATCTCTTAAACTAATAGATTTTACTTTTTAACTGGGTGAAGTTTTTTAAATTCTTCATCCGACATATTTTTATATTGTTCTCCTGATGATTTCAATATTGTTTTCACCTCATTGAATGCTAACACAGGGAAGTATTTTAAGAATAATAAATAAAATACACTAAAAATCCCTAATGTACCTACAAAGATTCCTATATCTACCCAAGTTGGGTAAAACATAGACCAACTTGATGGTAAATAATCTCTGTGTATTGAAGTTACAATGATCACAAATCTTTCAAACCACATCCCAATATTTACAATAATTGACATAAAGAATGTAAATGCTAAGTTAGTTCTTAATTTCTTAGACCAAAACAAGTGTGGTGATACAACATTACAAGTCATCATACACCAATATGCCCAAGCATAAGGTCCAGAAAATCTATTAATAAAAGCATAAGATTCATACTCTACACCAGAATAATAAGAAATAAACAACTCTGTTAAGTAAGCTACACCTACGATAGAACCTGTAACAATAATTACTAGATTCATATATTCAATATGTTTGATAGTCACATACTTTTCTAAGTGCATTACTTTTCTTACAATCAACATTAATGTTTGTACCATTGCAAATCCAGAGAATACTGCCCCAGCAACGAAATAAGGCGGAAATATGGTTGTATGCCAACCTGGTATAACTGATGTAGCGAAATCCATAGATACAATAGAGTGTACCGAGAATACTAAAGGAGTAGCTAAACCAGCAAGTACTAAAGACACCTCTTCAAAACGTTGCCACGCTTTTGCATTTCCTGACCAACCAAATGCCATTAAACCGTACATTAATTTTTGTACTGGACGAGAAGCTCTGTCTCTAATAGTAGCAAAATCAGGTATTAAACCAATATACCAGAATACTAAAGAAACTGATAAATAAGTAGAAATTGCAAATACATCCCATAATAATGGTGAGTTAAAGTTTACCCATAAAGAACCAAATTGATTAGGAATTGGTAATACCCAGTAAGCCATCCAAATTCTTCCCATGTGAATCATTGGGAATAACCCTGCCATAAATACGGCAAAAATTGTCATTGCTTCTGCTGGTCTGTTAATTGCCATTCTCCATTTTTGACGGAACAATAATAATACTGCAGAAATTAATGTTCCTGCATGTCCGATTCCTACCCACCATACAAAATTAGTGATATCCCAAGCCCAACCTACAGTCTTATTTAATCCCCAACTACCAATACCAACTCCTAACAAATATAATATACAACCAACACCCCAAAGAGCAATAATTGTTGCAATTACCATTAAAAGTTTCCACAGCTTAGTGGGCTTATTTTCAATAGTATGTAATACCTCGTTAGTAATATCACTATACGTAGGTGTTCCTAATACTAATGGTTCTCTTATTGATGCTTCTTTATGCATTTTATAATCTTTTTATAAAAACTATTAAGCTTCGTTTTGTTTTAAATTTCTAACTTTAGTTTGATAGTAAATGTTAGTATCTTGACCAATCTCTTCTATCACTCTATATGCTCTATCATTATCCATTCCTGAACGTGCAGCACTTTCTTTATCGTTTAAATCTCCAAATACTATTGCTCCAGATCCACAAGCACTTGAACAAGCTGTTTGAATTGATCCGTCAACAACAGGAGTACCAGCTTTCTTAGCCTCTAACTTACCTGCTTGGATATTCTGAACACACAAACTACATTTTTCCATTACCCCTCTAGCTCTAACAACTACATCTGGATTCAATACCATTCTTCCTAAATCATCTTGTGAAGGATTGATTTCAGAAAACTTGCTATAAGCCATGTAATTAAACCAGTTGAACCTTCTTACTTTATATGCACAGTTATTTGCACAATATCTAGTACCTATACAACGGTTGTAAGCCATCATATTTAATCCTTCATTACTATGCGTTGTTGCAGCAACTGGACAAACAGTCTCACAACCAGCATGATTACAGTGTTGACACATCATAGGTTGATGAACAACTCTTGGATTATCGGCAGGACTTTCCATTTCAGTATAAGCGCCAATAGCACCTTTATCAGAAGCTTCCATTGTAGCTCCATGTGTATCACCAATACCGCCTAATGGCTCATGAGCACTTGAATAATATCTATCAATACGCAACCAATGCATTTCTCTTCCTCTTCTAACTTCATCCTTTCCTACAACTGGAACATTATTTTCAACATTACAAGCAGTGATACAAGCACCACAACCTGTACATAAATTCATATCAATAGACATCCCCCATCTATGTCCTACTTCTTTTACAGGGTGATCACCCCATAAATCAAATTCTTTAATTGGTTTTGCTTTTTGATGCCCATGTTCATCTGTTTTACCAGACAGTAATGTGAAAGCAGGATTGTAATCATCCTTAGTTCCATTTTTGAAAACATCTAAAGTAGTTTCTCTAATAATAGAATCTCTACCCATCACTGTTTGATGAGTTTGAGTTGCTGCAATTGGATATTCTCCTTCTACTGCAGTTACTGTTGCATTTGCAACATAAGAAACATTTCCTTTTTTATCTATAGTAACAAATGGGTAAGCATTTTTACCAGTTGGCTCTGTCATTTTACCAACAACTTTACCGTACCCTAATGCAATACCTATTGTTCCTTTTGCTTGACCTGGTTGACCAATTACTGGCAACTCTAAAGATTTACCATTAACTGTAACACTTAATAAATTAGCTGGGTTTTCTTGTCCTAAAACAGTATTATAACCAGCCTCCTTCATTTCTGTAGGATTCATAGTTACATAATTATCCCAAGTAATTTTAGATACAGGATCTGGCAACTCTTGTAATATTGGGTTATCAGCACCTACACCATTTCCAATACCCTCTTTAATGTATAACATTAATTCCGTTCCAGAACCTTTAATTTTTGCAACAGCATTACCTGCAGCACTAACATCCCCTGAAAAAGCTAATGGCACACCATCAGTAGTTGGAGCTTGAGCAACTTCAACCACACCATCATGTAAAGCTTTATTCCAAAAATCTAAAAACATTAATGCTCCAGATTGAGGAAAAATATTTTGCTCCCATTGTGCTTTAATAAAATCGTAATAAGAAGTATTATTTCCTGACCATTTCAAGATACTTTCTTGTGCTTGACGCGTATCAAATAGTGGCGAAATAGTTGGCTGCCCTAATGAATAATGTCCATCAACTGGATTTGCATCATTCCAAGATTCTAACCAATGATTATCAGGACAAACATAATTACAAACTGAAGCCGTATCATCCATTTTAGTTGCAAAAGAAACCGTTGTTTTAACTTTTCCTAATGCTTTTTTAAATCTATCTCCTAATGTGAATACTGGATCAACGCCATAAATTAATAAAGCATCAACTTTACCAGATTCCATTTCTTTAATTAAAGCCGCAACTTTAGTATCACTCCCTTGTTTAGAATAGGATGCTTTATCTATATTGATTGTTTTACCATAGTTCCCTAACATATTATTCAAACCATTTACTAATGTTTGAATATTTGAATCGTTAGAACCACAAACAACAATAGACTCTCCTTTGTTTGCTAATAAGTGAGCTACAGCACTTTTTACTCTTGCAGCATAATTTTTAGTAGCTCCTTTTACAGAAGCTCCGCCAACCTTTGCAGCAACACCATTATATATAGCAGCAATTACTCCACCCATTTCAGATGGCTTAATTGGAACTCTTACATCAGCATTTGTACCAGTTAAAGACATATTAGACTCAAACTGATAATGCTTAGACATCCATTTTTCTTCTGGATTTCTAGTTGAAGTATATCCTACACTATATTGCAAAGCATCTAACCATCCTGATAAGAAATCAGCACCAACACTAACAATACTTTTTGCAGCAGCAAAATTATAAGTAGGTATAACTCTTTTATTAAATGATGCCTCATTAGCATCTAAAATTCCTGAATAAGAAATTGCATCATAAGACACAATCGAATCATCCTCTAAAACAGCACTTTCATTTTCACCAACATCTTCAGATGAAGACTTAGTTGTAAAATCATTCAACAATTGCTTAGTAGAAGGACTAATTAAAGAGTGCGTTAACACCTTTAAATTTTTAGCTCCTTTTAGATCAGCAGCTAACGCCTTATCAATACTAGCCCAAGTTGAAGCTTTACCACCAATCATTGGTGCTTTTAATCTATTATTATCATATAAAGAAAGTACTGATGCATTTACTCTTGCATTAACTTCTCCATGAGTTAAGGTTGAAGCTGAATTCCCTTTTACAAAAATTGGACGACCTTCTCTTGTCTTTACTAATACAGGACAATAATCAGAACCATCATAATAAGTAGAAGCATAAAAGTTTGCAACACCAGGTGTCACTTCTTCTGGCTTATTTAAATAAGGAATTGCTTTAGTCACTGGCGTTTCACAAGCTGCTAAAGATGCAGCAGCAACACCAAACCCTAAATATTTTAAGAAATCTCTTCTAGAAGTAGAACCCCCCTCAAGAGTCTCTTTATCTTGTAAAAAATCTGCTACTGGAAGATCTTCAGCAAACTCATTTTTGTTTGCATCCACAAAACTCGAATCATTATCAAGTTGTTCTAAACCTTTCCAATATTTTGTTGAATTAGCCATATTATCTTAAAGCTTATAAGTTCTAATTAAATTAATAATGACATTTAGCACATTCCCAACCACCATTCTCTTTCACAGTCAACACTCCATCTCCCATCACCTTATCCTTAAATTCTGGAGTCATACGCTTATGCATTTCTTCATAATATCCATTTCCTTCAGTAGAAACAGCTGTTTCTTTATGACATTCCACACACCACTTCATTGTTAATGGAGCATACTGATCAACAACTTCCATTTCCTCTACAGGACCATGACAAGTTTGACATTTTTGCTCACCAACAGTAACGTGTTGTTCATGACTAAAGAACACATGATCTGGCAAATTGTGCACTTTCACCCATTTAACTGGGGTAGGATTATCACCATAAGTCTGCGTGTCTTTATCATAATCTAAATAATCATAAATCTTTTGAATTTCTTCAGTCATAGAATACTGTTTCCCATCATACATAAATGTTTTTCCGCTAGAACCATCAATTGCCTTATGACAATTCATACAAACATTTAACGAAGGAATTCCTGAAGTTTTACTATGACGAGCAGATGAGTGACAATAATTACAATCTATCTTATCATCCCCAGCATGTATTTTATGAGAAAATTTAATCGGTTGTTCTGGTTTATACCCTTGATGAACACCTATCTTAAATGCTCCATCCATTAAATCTAATAAACCACCAAAGAACAGCACTATAATTACTGCAGCAACAATTCCTTGATTTTTACGCATTAATTCTCTAAAACTTTGCCATAAATTTGTTGGACCAGTATATTCCTGACCTTCATTTTTAGCAACTGCTTCTCTTAAAAATAATCCTGTTCTGTTTAAAGTAAACACAATAATTACTAAGAAAACAATAGCCGCAATAAAAACATAAGTCATTGTAGAATTATCTTCTTCAACTACAACAGTTGAGGCTCCAGCTACATCAGCCACTGGAGCAACCTCTCCATCACCTGGATTAGCAATATACTCTAAAATAGCATCTATCTGAGCATCATCAACAGGCTGCGGAGGCATTGGAACTTTATTATACTCTTCAAATATTCCTTTTGCATCAGCATCTCCAGAAGCAATTAACTCTCCAGAGTTTTTAATCCATTTATGCAACCATTCTTTTTCACGCTTTTCGTTAATCCCTTGCAAACCTGGACCAACAACCTTATTAGAACCAACGCTGTGACAAGCAGCACAATTTGCTTTAAATAGCTTTTTCCCATCCTGAGAATATGAATTTATTTGAAGGAACAGAAAAGATAAACAAAATAGAGCAACCTTAATTAAGACGCTTCCTTTTGTTGTGTTTGTTATCTTATTCATACTAAATGAGTTACAATTACTTTATGAAATATTTATATAATGCCTTAGTGCAATTGCAAACAAATGTAGAAGAATAGGTCGTTTTTACTAAATGATTTTACAAAAAAAGATACTAGATTTATTAATTTAGAATAATTCTAAATAATAACCATTCCTTTTTTTTATATAAATTTTAAATTTTGGCTTATTAGTTGTTTTCTAATTTTTACATCTATAAAAGAATTAATGTATTTTTGAACTATAATTTTGACAATCCTTTTAGTATGAAAGTTTTATTTATCAGTATAATTACACTATTTACAATTGGAACTTACCAAGCTCAAGAAAGTAGTAATGATTCAATTAAAACCACTACTCCTGTAATACAAGATAGTAGAATTGCAAAATTAGATGCAGCATATAAATCAACTTATAAACTTGATGGTTACCGAATTCAAATATTTTCAGGAAACAAAAGGCAACCAGCAAAAGAAGCAAGATTAAGATTTACAAGGGTTTACAGAAAAACTAAAGCCCATGAGGTTTATGAACAACCTTATTTTAAGGTAAGGGTTGGCGATTTTAAAACAAAACTAGAAGCCTTAAAGTTTAAAAATGAACTTAACAAACATTTCCCAAATTGCTTTATTGTAAAAGATGAAATAGAGTTTAAAGATTAAAGATTTACAAAAAATATCATAAAAAAAACCGAAGCTTTCGCTTCGGTTTTTTTTGTTTATGATTTTGAGTAATGTGATAAAAATAAACTCCTGATTTTAATGGTGAAGTGTTAATTACCATTTGATCGCTTGTAACTTGTTCTGTTATCAATGCTCTACCCATTAAATCGTAAATGGTTAACATTAAGTTGCCATTTTCTAAAGAATAATTATGTGTTAATGTAAATTGTTCTTTTGTTGGGTTGGGATATATAGAAACCTCACTTGTTTCTTCACTTTGATTTTG
>CBDUPT010000109.1:0-7665 GCA_965369165.1 uncultured Flavobacteriales bacterium
ATTGCTGGTTTATGGTATGGTTTACATCGATTACATTTCCCTGAAGGCTGGTATGTATGGATGGGCAAGGTTTACCATATTTTAATTGCTGTAAACATTACCTGGTTAATTGCAAGATTAGTTGATGCCATTATTGAGGAGTATGTAGTTCCGCTAACTGAAAAAACAGAAAGCGATTTAGATGACCAAATACTACCTGTTGTTAGGAAAAGTTTAAAAGCAGCTATATGGATTCTAGGAATTATTGTTGCCTTAAACAATGCTGGATATGATGTAGGGGCTTTAATTGCTGGTTTAGGTATTGGAGGTTTAGCTTTAGCTATGGCTGCTAAAGACTCGGTTTCTAACATATTTGGTGGTATAATGGTATTTACCGACAAACCTTTTAAAGTTGGTGATAGAATTAAAGTAAATGGTTTTGATGGGACAATAACTGAAGTTGGTTTAAGAACAAGTAGAATGAGAACCTTAGAAGGTAGGTTGGTTACCATCCCCAACTCTCAGTTTACTGGTAACATGGTTGAAAATGTTACTGAAGAACCTACTCGTAAAGTTGTGTTGAATTTAGGTTTAATTTACGATACTACTCCTGAGCAAATGCAACAAGCCATAAACATACTAAAGCAAATTGGTGCAGCAAATACAAATATAGAAGACAACTATTTGGTATCTTTTAATGCTTTTGGAGACTTTGCTTTAGGTATTTTATTTATCTACTACATTAAAAAAGATAGCGACATTTTAGATACGCAAACCGAAATGAATTTGGCTATTTTAACTCAGTTTAATGCTAATAGTTTGGAGATGGCTTTCCCAACACAAACGATTTACACGAAGAAAGAGGGGTAATTGTTAACACAGAATTAAAAGTAAATCTATACACTTTCCTTAACCCATTACTAATAAATTTAGTAGCAGAAAAGTAACATAAAAATTTCACGTGTTTTTTTGCTTGGATAATATGTTTACAACTTTCTGTTCAACATTTCAACTTCATAAATTCAACTCATATATTTTTTCATACATATAAGAATCTTTCCAATAAAACTGATTAGGTAACATTTTAGCTTTTCGCCAATATTCTTTTGCTAATTCATAATTCTCCAATTTATAATATATATCCACTAATTTTTCATATAATTCAAATTTATCCCTTTTTAAATCAGAAGAGTATAACTTTATATAGTCATCATAACTATCAATTAAATTTTTATATATTAAAATAGCATTAGGATAGTCTTCTATTGCTGCGTAAATTTTTGCCTTTAACAATAATCTGTCTAGAGAATAATTTTTATAACTGATTTTTAATGATTCGTTATTAAAAAAAAGAGCATCAATTAAATATTTATTATCAGACAATTTCTTTGAGTGAGAATGTAAAAAGTGAGCTTTTTTTTCATCACTAAAATTGTCATATCCTCTTGGATAAGTGAGTTTAGGCTTAAACAAAACAATAAATAATGACAATAAAGGGAGAGTTAAACCAAAAACAAGCCAAATTACCTTACTAAAATTTTTCTCTTTCGCTATACTTACTGTCGTATATAAAACAATAGCCCATACACATATAATGTCAATAATGTAATTATCAAAACCATTGATTAGATATTCAATCAAATACATTCCAACCAGCATATAGAAAAGGACCATATACCCCGAAAGAACACCTTCCTTCCAGTTCCAAGTTTTATCAAATCTTGTTTCAACGGATCGGAAAAGAGCGAAATATGTTTTATCGGTATTCAAATTATCAATTATTTTTTTTACGATATTAATTATCTAAATATAGATAATTAATATCGTCATTTTATATTCTAAAAATAAATGTTCCTCTTGGAGTATTCTCTCCTCCAACCCAATCTACTCCAAAATCTAACTTTCCAGGAGAGCCACTCCCTTTTCCTTGAACCCCTGGAATATTATCTTCTAAATCCACAACAAACTCTTTTTTATGCTTTAATCCTAATTCAATTAATTGATTATAAACAGGTTCTAAGTAGCTAAAACACATTTCGCATTTATACCATAAATTGTCTTTAACATAAAAATTATACTTTTTCATTAGTGTGGAAAACTCATTAATATTAAACTTTTCAATCTGAATTTCATCAATTACAATGTAATAAAATGTTACTCTGATTCTGTTCTTGTAAATATTATTTAATCTTGTCTGTTTTTATGTTAATATTATTGACAAAACCTTATTATACTTTCTAATGAATCTTTATGACCTAAAGAATAAGCTTGACTCCAATCATCACAGGCTTTTTCTTGCTGACCAATTCGGAAGTAACTAATCCCCCTAAAATAATAATAAGCATTCCACTCATCTAATTCAATTGCCTTTGTAAAATCTTTGATGGCATCTTCATTATTATCTAGCTCTAACTTACAATAGCCTCTATCAAAATAGAGTTCTGCATTATCCTTGTCTATTTTTATTACTTTATTAAGTAAGGAGATTGCCTTGGAGTACTCCTCATTTTCAATATGAGAAAATGCTTCTTGATACAACTCCTCTTTTGATTGTGCATTTAGGGAAATAAAAAGCCCTAGAAATACAATTGCTAATACTAATGTTTTTTTTGTTTTCATAATACATAAGTTTAGATTAATAATTAATTTACTTATGCATCAAGTTCTGAAGTGGGAATAGGTCATTTATTTTGACTGACTGTCCGCATTATATACCACCGTGGCTTTTGTGCTCGGTTGGCTCTCTATTAAGAGATTCTTGATGCTTCGGTTATATTAACGGTAATACTTTAAAAATGTTTCATCTAAACAAAAAATAAATTCATAGACACCTCCTCTCGAACCATTTATTAATAATAAGTGATTATAGAATGTAAGGTAATAACAGGTTTAATTGAATGGTTTAAACTTTAGTATTTTTGAAAATTATGAGTAATGATTTTGAAATAAAGTTAGAAGAAACAGTAGAATTGAAATATGATTTAACCTATAGGGTTAAAAGTTATGATATGGATAATGCTGTTTGGGGAATTATTTTACTTATTGTATTACCTACTTGTATTGCATACTATGATTTGTTTGAATATTTTATATTAAATGAACCTCTTAACTTTAAAAAAACTGTTTCAAGTTTATTAGCTGTGAGAGTAATTTCAATATTTGCAGTTTATGGCAGCGCAAAAAAAAAGTATATTAATGTAATACCCTATATTTTTATATCTCTGATTTTTCCGTTAATATCTATACTAATTTTAAAGATCCAGCGAAAACGTTTATTTCCAAAATCATATCAGAATTATCCAGACAGTAAAAAACGTAGTTTCTTGCTAGAACATTCTCAGAATTTATATGAGTCGAAATTCTGGTTAGACACTTTATTTTATTGTAATAAAGCACTTGAATTAAAATCTGACAATCAAAATGAATTGTTAAATATTAATAATCTGAAAGGGCTAGCCTATATTAGATTAGGTCATTATAATAAAGCTATTAATTGTTTTTCTACGGTAATAGATAAAGTTAACCCTGATTTTAGTGGTGAATATTATTCAAATAGAGGTGATGCATTTTATAAATTAAATGATTATAAAAGTGCAAAGGTGGATTGGTTGAAAGCAGCTAATCCTAATTTTGGGTATAGAACATACTTAGACCATATGAATGAAAAACTAAAGGCATTGGAACATCAAGATTATAGATATTTAGATAATGACTTGGTTACATAAAGTGACAGCATGTGCGGTAATTAATAAAGTCAATAATATTACTAATTGAATTTAAAAAGTTTTTATTTTTGAAAAACAAGAAAACTCTTTAAAGATTGATGCTTTGAAGGGTTTGTTTTTAAAAGAAATAGATATGGAAAATATTATTTACTTTTTTTATTAGTCAAAAAAATATAAATCAATGACATTAGAATGTAAGCAGTAATAAATGAAATAAAAAACCCATTCGAAGTAACATTTATATCAATCTCATATGATAATTTTTCATAAAAGTTATTGCAACTATCACCTCCCCTCCCATAATTATGACAAAATTGAACGGCAAACAAGCTTAAACATATTAAAATCCATATGATAAAACCGATTAATGAGTTTCTTATTAGTCTTTTCATCTATTAAGGTTTTTCATAAAAACTTCCAGTATTATAAGAAACAATTAAAACTCCTTCATCATAATTATATAAATAAGGTGAGTACCTAAAATATATATATATTTCAGTCCCATATACCCCATATAATTTGGATGACACTTTTTTGACTTCAATTTCATAAGCTCCATCTTCAACTTTTGTGGGGACATAAATCTCATCTATTTCTTCCCCATCTCCATCAAGTGAATTATAATCTAGATTTATTTTTTTATAAAAACGGACAATATCATGTTCCTCCCAATCGGTATAGGATTGTCCTAAAAAAACTAGAGGAAAAAATATAAAGAATAATAAAATTATTTTCTTCATAATTATTATTTAATCTTAAATGCTTCCAAATTAAATAAAAATTTGAATATACAAGAATCACCTCCTCTCGAACTTGTCAAGAATATTTCACTCATCACAACTGATAGTTTAGTTGATTCTATTTTTTTACTAAAATCAACAATTCTGGAAGCTCACCTTTTGCTCCATAAACTATTGCATTTTGCTCAAACTCTTTACCTAATTTGATAGCATTTTCTTTAGAAATACCTAGAATTAACAAACTCAATTCTGGCTTCCATTTATCATCACTACCTCTTCCTTCACCTTCAAAACAGATATAGCCTGTTAGTTTATTTTTCAACAAAATATGTCTATCCTTATTTTGGGAATCACTTAACTTAGAAAAAGGATTAAAGGCAGTTATAAAATTAAAATCTGATAATCAAAATGAATTGTTAGATATTAATAATCTGAAAGGGTTAGCCTATATTAGATTAGGCCATTATAATAAAGCTATTAATTGTTTTTCTATAGTAATAGATAAAGTTAACCCTGATTTTAGTGGTGAATATTATTCAAATAGAGGTGATGCATTTTATAAATTAAATGATTATGAAAATGCTAAGATAGATTGGTTAAAAGCGGCTAATCCTAGCTTAGGGTATGGAACATACTTAGATCATATGAATGAAAAGCTAAAGGCATTGGAACATCAAGATTATAGATATTTGGATAATGACTTGGTTACATAAAGTGACAGCATAGATGGTAATTAATAAAACAAATAATATTACTAATTGAATTTAAAAAAAATTATTTTTGAAAAACAAAAAAAACCTTTAAAGATTGTTTCTTTAAAGTTTTTTTTATAAGATGTTTATTTAATTATAAGTGTACTCAGAAAGTAAAATCATAAGAGCATATTGCTTCTTGAAGGTTAAGGTAACAAAATAGTAACGGATATTAGCTGTTAGTAACTACCAACAACTGCTTGTGCCAACTATCTTTTAAAGGAACTTCCCAATTTTCATCAAAATCTCTTTTATTGGTAACGGTATGGTTAAATACAATGGTATTTTCGTCAATCTCTTTGTCTTCAATTAACTTAGTAAGCTCAACCAAAGTAGTTGGTATTACTTTATTGTCTTTCTTGTAGGCTTGTACCATTCTATCTAATAAAGAAGTCTCTAATTGTGCTTCTAACTCTTTCATAACTTTAACAGAAGCATCTTGTGCCCTACCACACATTGCGTCTCCTTGCTCATCTACAAACAACACAATAAATAAGTTGTCAAAAACTTCGTAAGCTGCTGTTAACATACTTCCGTGAGATTCCCAAGTAGAAATAAATTCATCTAAAACTACTTTGATGTATTCTACTTCATCTTTCTCTAAAATTCGACTACTTTGGTAAATCCAAGTTTTAGCATTATCTGGGTATACTCTAAAATCTTCCATAATATCTCATTATCATACCGCCCCCTTCGAGTTCTTCAGGATAAACTCTGCGGAGGTATCTTGTTATTTTTTTACACTTTCTTTAAAAGATTCTTCATTTCAATTTGTCTCACTTTTGTTTATACTTCGATAAACTCAGCATGACAAAAGTTACAAATTATCATTCTGAATGACGTTCATTTTTTTACACACCCCTGATTTTGTTTTCAAGCAAAGCTTGAGCAAAATCTTCCCCTCTCAAGAGGGGAGTTAGAGGGGCTTACAAATCGTTTGCTGAAGCTATTAGCTCCGCTAAATCAAATACTTGAACATCTTTTTCTTTCTCAGCCAATTTAACTCCATCTGTCATCATTGTCATACAAAATGGACAACCTGTTGCAATAACATCTGGCTTAACCTCTAAAGCCTCTTCAGTACGTTCAACATTAATTTCTTTGTTTCCTTTCTCTGCTTCTTTAAACATTTGAGCTCCACCAGCACCACAACATAAACCTTTAGATTTGCAACGCTTCATTTCAACTAACTCAGCATCTAATTTCTGTACTAAAGTTCTAGGTGCTTCATACACATCATTCGCTCTACCTAAATAACAAGGGTCATGGAAAGTAATTTTCTTCCCTTTAAACTCCCCGCCTTCAACAGTTAGTTTACCTTCATCAATTAATTCTTGTAAATACTGTGAGTGATGTTTTACATCATAGTTCCCTCCTAACTCAGGGTATTCGTTTTTTAAGGTATTAAAACAGTGAGGACAAGTAGTAACAATACTTTTAACTTCGTAAGCATTTAATACTTGAATGTTTCCCATTGCTTGCATCTGAAACAAAAATTCGTTTCCAGCTCTTTTTGCAGGATCTCCAGTACAACTTTCTTCGGTTCCTAAAACTGCAAAGTTTACTCCAACCTTATTTAATATCTTAACAAAGGCACGCGTAATTTTTTTAGCTCTATCATCAAAACTTCCGGCACAACCTACCCAAAACAATACTTCGGGCTGTTGCCCTGAAGCCATCATTTCTGCCATTGTTGGTACTTTTAACTCACTCATTTTTTTATCAGTTTGAAAGTTTAAAGTTTATAAAGTTCAAAAGTTCACAGACGGTTGTCTTTTTACTTTTCTTCTTTTACTTTTAACTCAATTATTTTTCAAATACTTCAACTTCAGCAGTTCTTACTTCTAAATCAGTAAACTTTCCTTCGTATCGTGTTGCTCTAACAATATGATTATCTATCCAATGGTAATTTCCTCCTCTTGGTTTCCCCATCATCATTCCATGATAGTTAAAACCATGTCGGTTTAACCATTCTTCTGTTACTTCTCTGTGTTCTTCAATTCTAGAAGTAAAAAAAGTAATAATATGCCCTTGAGCATACCATTTATTAATAGTCTCAAGAGCGCCATCAAAAACTTTTGCTGTAGCCATTCTTTCTGGTTCTTCATTAGGAATATCATCGCAAATAGTTCCATCTATGTCGATCATAAAGTTTTTCATCCCTTCTGGAAGACCTGGACTAATTTTTTGTCCATCAACTATTTGCTCTACTAATTTTTTACTCATTTTACTTTATTAAGCTTCGTTTTTCCAATTTAATCGGTCTGCTTGTGCAAACTGCCATGGAGCTCCATTATTTTCTATATTAGTAAATACTCCCGTCCATTCAGCTGGAGCTTTAGACTCCTCCATTATTAAATACCTTCTTAAATCTACAATTACTGATAATGGGTCGTTGTTTACCGGACAAGCATCTGTACAAGCATTACAACTTGTACATGCTAATAATTCTTCTTCCGTTATATAATC
>CBDUPT010000110.1:0-7660 GCA_965369165.1 uncultured Flavobacteriales bacterium
ATATACAATTAGATGAAATTTTAATTAACTTAGTTTTATGAAAATAATCCTAACTATTATATTATTATCATTTACTTTAGTAGCTTGGACACAAGACTCAACAAAAACAACTCAAAATTTAAACAAACAACTTTTTTTAGGGCTTAGTTTTTCTCCAGATTTAGCCTACAGAACCGCATCTAGTAATTATTATTTTACAGAAGAAATTGCTAAGATTGGATATACAACAGGAATTAGTGCTCGATTAAATATTACCAAAAAATTTGGTTTAGAATCAGGTCTTTTTTTCTCCAACAAAGGATATAAAAATAATTTTTATGGATTAACTTTTGGAGACATGATTGATCCCAGAAGAGGTTTTATATACAATACACAAAATGCTCCTAGTGAAGTAGAATATATCTACAGCTATTATTATTTAGACATTCCAATCAAAGCAGTCTTTACTTTTGGTCAAAGAAAAATTCATTTTTTTACTAGTGCTGGTGTTACTCCCAACATTTTAATAAAAGCAACAGAAACCAGCTCAATTACCTACCAGAGCGGAAATAATGAAACGAACACTCAAGATGCTCCTTTTAGCTATAATCACTTCAATTTATCGCCAACCATTTCATTGGGAATATCTAGAAATACCGAAAAAAGTATATTAAAAATAGAACCTTATTATAGTTATGGCTTATTAAAAATTATAAATGCTCCATCAACTGCTTATTTATGGAATTACGGAATTAATATAGCTTATTACATTAATATTCAATAAAAAAGAGTTTCTATATGCAATCTAAGACCTATAAATTACTACCTAATAATATATTAGTTAAGTTGTAAAATAACTGCTGTATATCATTTTTACTTGTTACCTTTATTGATATTCTTGTTATATAAAATAATAGTTTATGAATGTTTCAGATATAATGATTAGCCCAGTTGTGGTTACACAAAAAAATAAAACAGTAAAGCATGTACGAGAATTACTAGATCGTAAAAAAATTAGTGCAATTCCTGTATTAACAATGGAAGGTGAAATTGAGGGCATTGTAACCGCTAGCGATATTGCATCAGAAGCTAATAACGACAAATTGATTGAAGAGATTATGACAACAAAAACGCACGTTGTAAGTATAAATTCTGGTTTACAAGATGCTGCAAAAATGATGGAAAAACATCATATTCACCATTTAGTGGCTATGGATAATGGACAAGTAGTTGGTATTTTAAGCTCTATGGATTTTGTTAAATTATATACTAACGATTAAAAAAGAACTCCACGAAAAATCTCTAACTATTGTAAACTTTCTTCTTTTAATAGTAAACTTCCTTCTTTAACATAAGGAAATATCTCATCATATTTTAAAACGGAATTCATACTTACCCTCCGATTAATATGCTTTCGTTCTAAATTAGATGATTTCTGAATACCTGCTGCTGCAATTAACTCCACAAAACTACTAATTGTCTCTGCATGAAAATTAGCTACACGATTTGTTTTATCTGCTACATTTAAGCCTTTCATCAAACTTTTGTCTTGTGTTGCCACTCCAACTGGGCATTTATTTGTGTTACATTCTAATGCTTGAATACACCCTACAGCCATCATCATTGCTCTTGCACTATTTACCAAATCGGCACCTAAAGCCAAGGTTCTAGCAATATGAAATCCAGTAAAAACTTTTCCCGAAGCAATAATTTTAATGTCTTTTTTTAAATTATAACCAACCAACGTATTGTAAACAAAAGCCAACCCATCTTTTAAAGGCATGCCTATCGAATCAGAAAACTCTATAGGAGCAGCTCCAGTTCCTCCTTCCCCACCATCAACTGTAATAAAATCAGGTTTAATCCCTAATGAAATCATCGCCTTACATATATCTACAAACTCTTCCTTTTTACCCACACATAATTTAAAACCAATTGGTTTACCTCCAGATTTTTCTCTCAACGTTTTAATAAAACGCAACAATCCTGGAGCAGTAGAAAAAGCAGTATGACCAGGAGGAGAATGTACCGCAGTATGAGGTTGTACACCTCTTATCTTTGCAATTTCCTCTGTGTTTTTTGAAGCTGGCAAAATCCCACCATGACCAGGTTTTGCTCCTTGAGATAGTTTTATTTCTATCATTTTAACATTTTCTAATGTGGCATTTTTCTCAAAAAGTTCCTCACTAAAACCTCCTTTTTCATCTCTACAACCAAAATATCCTGTCCCAATTTGCCAAATTAAATCTCCTCCTGGCTCTAAGTGAAATGGACTAATAGACCCTTCACCTGTATTATGTGCAAACCCTCCTTTTTTTGCACCTCCATTCATTGCTAAAACTGCATTTTTACTCAATGACCCATAACTCATTGCAGAAATATTTAATATACTTGCAGAGTAAGGTTTAGAACAATCCGCCCCACCAACCGTTACTCTTGGATTTTTATCTAATTCTTGATCTAATGTTGCATACATCGAATGATCTAACCATTCATAACCAGCATCATACACATCTAATTGTGTACCAAAAGGAACCGTATCATTTACCTTTTTTGCTCTCCTATATATTAATGAACGAAATTGTCTATTTATTGGACGACCTTGCGTATCAGTTTCTACAAAATATTGCATAATTTCTGGACGAATCGCTTCTAGCATATATCTAAAATGACCTATAATTGGAAAATTCTTTTTAATGGTATGTTTTTTCTGAAAAATATCAACATATCCAATAAGAACAAGTGGTCCTACTACAACCAAACTCCATAAAACAGGCAAATAATACATTGCTATTATTGCTATTGTTGTTAATAGCATTATCGATATGATAATAAATGTATCTCTTACTTTCATAATTCTTGATTTTAAAATTAATAGCTAAATAACTCACTATTATTTTAGTCGATAGTCTAAAAAAAGACAATATCGGAGAATTTTATGAATTAATATTAGTCAATCCGTTTAAATCCACCTATTTACCTAATTCTTAAACAAGAAAAAAGCCTCAAAACAAAACATTTTGAGGCTTTAGATATTGTACCTGAGGTGGGAATCGAACCCACACTCCAAAGGAACACGAGTTTGAGTCGTGCGCGTCTACCAATTCCGCCACTCAGGCATACATTTTATTCGACTGAGTGGTGGAGTTTATCCTGAACCTGTTGAAGGGCCACTCAGGCATTAGGAATGCGAAAGTAATCATCAATTTTTAATTGATAAAATCATTTTAATATTAATTTAACTTTATAGTTTTAATTCTTAATTCTAAGGTTTTGGGATTATCCAAAATTCTTTATAGTTTCGCGACCCAAATTAAACAGGAATAAAACTTAATTATGAGGAATTTAAAGGGTTTACTAACTATTATCATGGTTATTTTTTGTGTTTTTTTTGCTAATGCTCAAAGCTTATCAGAACTTTCTGATAGTGAGTTAGAAAGCAAAAAAACAGAAGCAATAGCAGCAGAAAATTACGAATTAGCCAACCAAATAAAAGCTGAACAAAATGCTCGTAAATCTATAGACGATAAGTTAAAAGAAAAAAACGAGGCATTAAAAACGGCAATAGCAAGTGAAGATTTTGAAAAAGCTGAACTTCTAAAAAAAGAAATTGCAGAGTTAGAAGCCAACAAAGCAAAATTAATAATGCTTGAAGAAGATAGAAAAATTGCAGTTTTCGAAGAACGCTATGATGATGTTATTGTTATTGAAAGACAAATGGATGCAATTAGAAGAGGAGAAGTAATAGACCCAATAGCATCAACCAAAACTCCAAATTATGATGCGATGACCAAGGAACTTTTACAAATGACCCCTAATGATTTTGCTAAATCTCGTAGAGAAAAACAAAAAGAGCTACTAAAACAAAAGGCAGCATCTCACAAACAAGACCTAATAGATAAACCCCATAATGAGAAAATTATTGGAACATTTAATTTTGGTTTTGCTAGCGGAACTAAAAAAAATTATGACGGCTATTATAATTACGACTATACTGTTATAGCCTACCATTTTTCTAATAGCAGATGGTGGTTAAACAAATATTTAGCTGGTGGTACATTCTTTAATTTTGGTTTCCCTGAAGAAGGCACACTAGACTTTGGTGCTCATATGACAGGATTAGCAGATTTTGACTCGCAGATTTTACCTTATGCTGCTTTTGGATTTGGTATGGGCATAAATATGGAAAGTGGAGATTTTTACACACCTATTATTCTAAGAATTGGGTCTAATTTTTTCTTTAATAAACATAGATCTTTTGGTTTAAGTGCTGAATACAATCAATACTTTAACAATGAGTTTATGCCAAAATTCAGACTTGGATTAGTTTGGACAAGAATGAAAAGAAAACACAACACTTGGATTCAAAATAAAAAGTAAAAAACATTATGAAATCATTATATACATATATCATATTAAGCTTGGCGTTACTATTTAATGTATCTGCTAAAGCCCAA
Organism: uncultured Flavobacteriales bacterium; assembly: GCA_965369165.1. GTDB lineage: Bacteria > Bacteroidota > Bacteroidia > Flavobacteriales_E > Vicingaceae. Next base: position 4,437 of record CBDUPT010000110.1, read on the forward strand.
GACTATTTAACCTTAGAAGAATTAACTACTCAAAAACAAGAAGCTGTTGATAATTCTCAATACAGATTAGCAAAAATTATTCAAGCTGAAATTGATAGCAGACCTGAAGCTGGAACTATAAGTTTAACTAATCAACCAACTAAACCAGAAAATGTTTTAGCTCTTGAAAATCAAACTAGAGAAGCTGTAGCTAAAGAAGATTGGTTATTGGCTAAATCTTTAAAAAAGCAACGAAATGCAGCTTTAGGTATCGTAGAAAAACCATCTCTCTCTTTTAGTTCACCAACCAATATGAGAGAAGAAGCCTACCAAGAAATGAAAACAATTGATTATGCTACAGCAAACTCTTACATTCCAACTGCCAAAGCACCCTCAATTGTTGCTAATACGGATGGAGGAAATACTAAAATTAAAAATACTGAAGAAAATGAAGTTGCTAAAGATTTAAAATACAGAAGAAGTTCTTTATACACTTTAATGATTAATGATTTAACACGCCTTCACTCAGGAGTAATCAAAGATGCGTTTGGTAATTCAACTTTACCACAAAAATTTAACGACCATAATATTGGTCCTTACATGATAGATGGTTTGGCCAACTCTGATGACCAAACCCAAGTAATTACAACCTACTTAGCTAATAATAATGTTGCCCGAGACTTAATTGCTAAATGGTTTAACAGAAGTAAAGACGGTAAATTTAACATGGATTTAGTTGCAGATAGAGGAATGTATGATGCTACAGCAATGGACAAAGTAGTTGCAAACTCAAGTGAAAGAGGTAATGCTTTACTAGCAGATGCAGGAGAGGAATTAATTGGAAATACATTTATTATTGTAAATGATTACAAGTTTACCAATAAAGAAGAGGCTGTTGCTAAAGGAAAAAAAGCAACTGGACTTTTAAAAATGGCTGCTAACTATGTACCAGGTGGAAGCACAATAACAACTGGAATAAACGCAGCCGAAACAGCAGCTACAGTGGCTGGCAAAGGATACTGGGTAAGAACAACATCTTACTTATACCGTTTAGTTTGGGATGAAGAAGCTGCAGCTATTTTTTATAATAACTACTGGACTGATGATAATAATTTTGACCCGGCAAAAGTTGAAGCTTTTAATAAAGCAACCAATTTTAAGTTAAAACTTATTGGATCTCAAACTGCTGGAGCAGATGTTCAATCTTCTATTTTTACTGAGAAAAGTGAAGAGGATTTAATTAGAATCGCAACAGCAAAAGCTACCGATAGAGCTATCGCTAAGTTGGAAAAGAAATATGAAGAATTTAGAACAAAAACACCTTTAATATCTACTGATCCTTTAGCTGCAAAAATTGGAACTAAAGAAGGATTAGAAAAAGGAGATAAATATGAAGTAATTCAACAAATTGAAGGAGAAGATGGAAAAACAATCTACAAAAGAATAGGAATTATTAGAGTTGCAACTGTATGGGATAACAGCTATACACCAGAAGAAGAAGAAGAGTTAAAAAAACAAGGAAACTTGCCCGAACAACAATTCTCAACATTTAAAGGAAGTGGTAAATATTACCCTGGCATGTTAATTAAACAAATCAATTAATATACCTATCTGATTTTCTTTTATTTAATCTAAATTTTAGGTTTGAAATTGTTTTTGGTTTTTATTTGTCTTACTACTAATAAATTAATAAATTTGCACCCCTTTAATTAGTAAGGTAAAACAACAACAATGTCAAAAGTTCAAATATTTGCAGGGCGTGCTTCAATGGATTTAGCTGAAAAAATAGCTAAACACCACGGTATTTCTCTTGGAAATGTGATTATAAATACATTTAGTGATGGGGAGTTTCAACCATCTTTTGAAGAGTCTGTAAGAGGGTCTGATGTATTTATAATACAATCAACTTTTCCTCCAGCAGATAATTTAATGGAATTGTTGATGATGGTAGATGCAGCAAAAAGAGCATCTGCTAGAAGAATTGTTGCAATAATGCCTTATTTCGGATTAGCTCGTCAAGATAGAAAAGATAAACCAAGAGTTCCTATAGGAGCCAAATTGGTAGCCAACATGCTTCAAGCTGCTGGAGTTACTCGTATCATGACAATGGATTTACATGCTGACCAAATTCAAGGATTTTTCGAAGTACCTGTAGATCATTTATTTGCTTCTACAATTTTTATCCCTTACGTTAAAAGTTTAAATCTACCAAACTTAACAATGGCTTCACCAGATATGGGTGGAACAAAAAGAGCTAATGCTTATGCAAAGCACATGCATGCAGAAGTAGTGGTTTGTTACAAACATAGAGCAAAAGCAAATGAAATTGCTAGCATGTTTTTAATTGGAGAGGTAAAAGGAAAAGATATTATTATAGTTGATGATATGGTAGATACTGCCGGAACATTAACTAAAGCTGCTGATTTAATGATGGAAAATGGTGCAAATAGTGTTAGAGCTATGACAACCCACCCTATCTTATCTGGAGAAGCTTATGAAAGAATTGAGAAATCACAACTAACAGAATTAATAGTTACAGACACTATACCTTTAGCTAAAACTAGCCCAAAAATTAAAGTGATTTCTGTAGCAGATTTATTTTCTGATATTATGAAAAAAGTAACTAGTCACGAATCGATTAGTGAAGTATTTATTGTTTAATAATTTATTTAAAACCTAATTATAATGAAATCTGTAGCGTTAAGCGGAAACAAAAGAGCGGAAAGAGGAACATCTAATGCTAAATCCCTTAGAAAAGAAGAACTAGTACCATGTGTAATTTACGGTGGGAAAGAAAATATTCATTTTACTGTAAATGAAATTGCTTTTGGCAAAATTGTAAACACTCCTGAAGTGTTTTTTATCAATTTAGATATTGATGGAACTACAATCAAAGCTATTATTAAAGATGTACAATTTCACCCTGTAACTGACAGACCTTTACACGTTGACTTTTTAGAAGTTGCTGAAGATAAGCCTGTAACAGTAAAATTACCTATAAAATTAGTTGGTAACTCAAAAGGCGTTATTAATGGTGGTAAATTAAGAATGGTAACTAGAAAATTAAAAATTAATGGTTTACCTTCTGCATTACCAGAATTTATCGAAATTGACATTACTGAATTAAAAATTGGTCAGGCAATTAAAGTTGAAGATATTAAAGGCGATGGCTTAACATTTTTAGATGCTGCTAACGCAGTTGTTGTTGCCGTTAAGAGAAGTAGAGTTGTTGTTGCTGATGAGGA
>CBDUPT010000111.1:0-7646 GCA_965369165.1 uncultured Flavobacteriales bacterium
GTGCCCAAGAAGTATTAAATGCAGGATTTGGCACTCCATTTCCTGTATTCCAATTAGACGGATTACCAGCATTAGAACCACCACCACCACCAGCATTGTGTGCGTCACCGCCACCACCAGCATTGGCTGCAGCACCTCTACAATATCTAGCACCACCATTATTGAAAGTATCATAAAAAACTTGGTCACCGCCAATGCCCTCTCCTTTTTCTGCACCTTCATTAGGAGATGAATCTGCATACCTGTCTCCTCCAAAAAGGGTGTTAAATTCATGTTGTCCACCTCTAAAACCAAGAGCAGAAACATCGATGTTTCCACCAGCATTGATTGTTGTAGTACCATCAACTTCAACAGCTAAAATTCCGCCAGTAGAACCATTCCATGCAGGTACTGTTAATGTGTGTCCAGCATTTACTGTAAGACTAGAGTATCTAGGAACTCTTACAATAACAACATTCCCTGAAGCAGTATAGTTTAATGTTAATGCACAATCTAAGGTTATACTTGTACTATTAGGAACTGACCTTACTTGAACAAATTCATAATTTCCACAATTGTTATAATTGATAATTTGCCCCCATTTTGGTTGCCATTTAGACCAGTTACCAATAGGTCCAACGAGAGAATCATCTAAACTTGCACCTTGCACTTGGTATATCATAATTAAATCACCCTGTTCTAGATTTCCTAAACTAGGTATATTAAGAGTGCTGTTAGCAACTGTAATTGTGGTTGCACCTATATTAGCATTAGCAGAAAGAGTAGTGTACGCGTTTACGACTTCTGATGCAGCAGTAGTTGATTTAGCTCCATCTTTTCCTCTTTGACAAAATGTGTTTGATACAATAAGTACAAAGCTTAATATTGTAAGTAGTAATCTCATAAACTTAAATGTTGTTAAATAAAGACCATAAAAATCACTAAATGGTTGCAAATATAAAGGAGTTAAAGATATTCAAAAATATGAAAGCACACAATTTAAGTGCTATCATAAGTATGATAGCTAACTAAATAGTATCGTATTTGCCTAGTTTAGTTAGAAGTCTTGTGTGACTTGCAACTGCACCCCAGAAAGAACTCTCATAGTAAGGTAATTGAAAATCTTTAGCAGTTTTCTTTACGATTTTGGAAATTCTAGTATAATGAATGTGACAAATATTTGGGAATAAGTGGTGCTCAATTTGATAATTTAAACCACCCACAAACCAAGTAATCAAGAAATTTTTTCTGGCAAAGTTGGCCGTAGTATATAGTTGATGAACTGCCCAATTGTTTTCCATACTTCCATTTTCATTAGGTTTTGGAAACGAAGCTTCTGTAACAACATGAGCTAATTGAAATATTACAGAAATTAATACTCCACATGCAAAATGCATAATAAAGTAGAATATTAATGTCATCCACCAAAGTTGAGATGAAAAAATCATTGGTAACACCAAAATAAAAGAGTAATAAAAGATTTTAGCTAACACCAATCTAGTAAACGCTTTTTTATAGGTTATCCCTTGAGTTTTTAAAAGGTCTTTTCCTTTATATCTTTCTAATTGAATAAAATCTTTTTTGATAGACCAAGAAATTGTAATTAAACCATATAAAAACCAAGCGTAAAACTGTTGGAATTTATGTGCTTTTCTTCTTTTTTGATCTGGAGAAAAACGCATTAATGGGTCAGCATTTAAATCTTCATCATGACCAGTAATGTTGGTATAAGTATGATGCAACACATTGTGTTGTATTTTCCAATTTACAGAGCTACCACCAATAATATTAATCAAATAACCTAAATACTTATTTACTTTTTGGTTTTTGGAGTACGATCCGTGATTAGCATCATGCATAATTGAAAACCCAATGCCTGCCATACCAATTCCCATCATTACCCACATGCTTAAAACTAACCAAGGGTTAGTAAAAACATTGAAAACCACCATAAAGTATGGAACAAAATAGATTGCTAACATTGCAATAGTTTTTATAACCATGTTAGTATTTGCAGTTTTAGGAATGTTATTTTCTTTAAAATAACTATTTACTCTACTTCTTAATTCCTTTACAAATTCAGGTCTATCTTTTGTATTAAATATTATTCTTTGCTCCATTACCTCTTTCCAATATAATAGGTACAAAGTTAAGGTTTTTAGCCTTTCAAAAATGTTAATTTTTTTTAAAGTTTAAACCGGTCTATTATAGATTTTTTACAAATTTCTGATAATGAGCTTACTGTTAGGGCTTTTTGAGCAAGTTTATGATTCTTATCATCCATTGCAAATAAACTGTAAACGGCAGCAATTGAAACACTGTTTGCTTCTTGGTCAATTAGTTTTAATGTGTCTCCTTTTTTGATTTTCCCCTCTTTTAAAACACGTACGTAAATCCCGGGGTAATGCTTGTGATAAAATTCTTTAACCATTGCTTGTGTGCCAAAACGAATTCCTAAAATTGAACAAGGTCTTCGAGGTTCTGAGACTTGAATAGTAGCTGTTCCAACCTCATAAGTATCACCAATATTAATTTGAGATTCATCTAAATTCTCAACGGTTAGATTTTCTCCAAACATGCCGTGTGACCATTGTAAGTCTGGAAATTTTTCTTGCCAAAAAGGGTAGTGGTCTGCTGAATATAAATAACAAGCTTTATTAACTCCACCATGATGCTCTCTGTCCATTACAGCATCTCCAACCACATCTGTTAACCCAAGTGTAATGCCATCTTCTATATGTGTTTTGTAAATACCAGTTTTAACTGATTTACCATTTTTAATAACAGTTACTGGTTGTGCAATGTTTGTAGAAATAATTTTCATTAATAATATGATTAGATTTTTACACCAATAATACAAACATCATCAATTTGTTCATGATGACCTTTCCATTTACTAAAAAAAGTATTTATAATTTCTTTTTGAGATTCCATATTTTTTGACTGAACTGAAAGTAACAATTCTCTAAAAGCTCTAGACTTGAGTTTTTTACCTTTAGGACCGCCAAACTGGTCTACAAATCCATCTGAAAAAATGTAAATAGCATCATCTTTTTTTAATTCTAAAGAGTGAGTGGTGTAAGGTGTTGGATTGTCAAATTTTCCAATAGGTTGTTTGTTTGCTTTTGTTTCGATTAGTTCACTATTTCTGATAATCCAAAGTGGATTATTAGCTCCAGCATAATTAAGCTGCCATTTATCGTTTATATTTTCTAAGCTACAAAGAGCTATGTCCATTCCATCTTTTACTTCTTCTTCACTTTTTTCAAATTCTTGAATTACTATTTCTCTTGTCTTATTTAGTATTTCTCCAGGATCAGTTAGGTTATATTCTCTAACACTTCTGTTTAAACCATTGTTGCAAATAACACTTACCATTGCTCCTGGAACACCGTGTCCAGTACAATCTGCTGCAGCAAATAAAGTAATATTTTTACTTTGTTCCATCCAATAAAAATCTCCTGCGACTATGTCTTTCGGTTGATATATGATAAATGATTCTCGTAAGTACTCTTTTACAATTTTAGCAGGAGGTAAAATGGCTTTTTGTATTCGCTTTGCATAGTTAATACTTGAGGTTATTTCTTGATTTTTATATTCTAGTTCAACGTGAGCTAATTCAATAACCTTTTTTTGTTTTCGAGTGACTTTTAATCTGTTAAATACAAAGAACAAGAAAATAGCTAATAGTCCTAGGCATATGGCAATGGCAATAATTATTATTTTTTGTTTCGCTTTAGCTTCTTGTTCAATTGCTAGCTTTTTTTCATGTTCTTTTTCTGAAATAGCTAAAGTTTTTTCATATTCATATTTCGCTTGTTCACTTGCTGCAGCTTTAAAAGCGGCTTCGTTTTCCATACTATCTTTCATTAAAAATTGCAGGTTTCTCATTTTAAGAGCTTCTTCCCAGTTTTCTTTTTTTAGATTAATTTGGTAACGTATATCAGCTGCGTTTTCAATTTCATTAGGGATGCCTAATTTTTGAGAAATAGCTAACGCTCTTTTGCTTAATAAATCTGCCTCGTTAATGTTGCCTAGTTTATACTCGGTAGAACTTATTAGAAATAAAGATTTTGCAATACCTAGCTCTCTTTTTAATTCTTCCTCAATTTTAAGAGCGCGTTTATGGTAACTTAATGCTAAGTCAAATTTGTTTTTGTGAGAATAAATAGCACCAATGTTGTTAAGTGAATTAGACATTCCTCTTTTGTCGCCATGATTTTTTCTAATTGAAAAACTTTGATTAAAATAATCGAGAGCTAGGTCATGATTATTCATATCTCGGTGAATGGTTCCAATATTATTTAGCGAGGTAGCAAGACCAACTATATCATTTGTTTTTTTCCTAATCTTAAGACTATTTAGATTGTATTTTAAGGCTAACTTATAATCTCCTTGCTGTTTATGTATAAGAGCAATATTATGTAGAGATTGCGCCATTCCTTCCTCATGATTAATAGCTGTTCTAAGTTTAAGGCTTTTATGATGGTATTTTAAAGCCAAAGGGATGTTTGATTGAATACGGTATATCTCTCCAATATTATTAACTGAAGTAGCCATACCCGAAGTGTCTTTGATTATTTTTTGAATCTCTAAACTTTCTTCGTAATAAAGTAATGCAGTATCAGTTTTGTTTTGATAATTATCAATGTAATAGCCTATATTGTTATATGCAGTTGCTAAAGATTCTAAAAGAGATAATCTTTCTTCAGTATCAGGATTTTGCTTTAACCTTTTGTTGGCAATTTTTTCAGCTTTTCTACACAATGGAATTATTGTGTCAACATTACTGATGTATATAATGTTACTTAAATTAACATATGCAGAAACTAAAGCAGTATCAGAACTATTGGGGTCATTGATTACTCTAGAATATAAATCAATAGCCTCCTGTTGTTCTATATTATAAGTTTGGCTAAAGCTAGTTGAATAAAAAAATAAGAATAATATACTGACAAATAGCTTCATTTTATTATTGTTAATATTAAGGATAATATTAGTTACAAAACAATAGCTATCCATTAGTATATTACAAACTATGCTTCTGCTAAAACCTTATGTTTTCCTTTACTTTTTCTAATTCTACAACTAACAACTTTATATTCTGGACACATAGCTTCAGAGCAATGTTCATCAGAAGTAATAATGTTTAACATTATTTCAGGAAAGTGGAATGTAGAGCTTAATATCCCAGGTTTCATATCTGTGGTAACGGCTGCTTTAATATCAACTTTACCTCTTGGAGATTCTACGCAAACAAAATCACCATCAGCAATTCCTTCTTTAGCAGCATCATCTGGATGAATTAATAATACATCTTCTGTTAAAATTTCTACATTTCCAGTTCTACGAGTCATTGCTCCACAGTTGTAATGCTCTAATTCTCTGTTGGTTGTAATTATGTATGGAAAATCTTTGCTATGAGTTTCTATTTCATGAGACTCAGCAAAATCAAAATAATGGAATTTTCCTTTACCTCGTTTAAATTCTTCTATATGTAACATTTGAGTATCACTTCCATCTGGTAGAACTGGCCATTGTTTACCATTGTCTCCAAGTTCATCCCATTTAACACCAGCGAAGAAAGGTACAATTTGAGAAATTTCTTCCAACATTCCTTTAGCAGTATAGTCAGGTTGTGGGTATCCCATACGATTCATAATGTCAACAATAATTTGTCCGTCAGGCTTTGTTCCTTCAATAGGCTCTACCACTTTTTGTACTTTTTGGATTCTTCTTTCGCCATTGGTAAATGTTCCTTCTTTTTCTAAGAAAGAAGAACCTGGAAGAATAACGGTCGCTCTCATTGCTGTTTCTGTCATAAATAATTCTTGTACAACAAGCAATTCTAGGCTTTCCATAGCTTTAATTACTTTATTCGTGTTAGGATCTGTTTGTACTACATCTTCACCAATAATCCATAAAGCTTTTAAATCACCACTTATAGCAGCATCAAACATCTCAGGAATTTTATATCCTATATGACTTGGAACATCAGCTCCATAAAATGCGTTGTATCTTTGATTCATTTCAGGATCAGTTACATCTAGATAACCTGCGCCTTGGTGTGGTTGAGCTCCCATATCTGCGGCTCCTTGAACATTGTTTTGTCCCCTTAATGGATTTACACCCGCACCCTTTTTACCAATGTTTCCAGTAATCATAGCTAAATCAGCAATTAACTGAACAGTAAATGTTCCTTGTGTATGTTCTGTAACACCTAAACCATGAAATTCCATAGCTGCTTTAGCATTTGCATATGCAATTGCAGCTTCTTTTACTAAGTTTTTATCTACACCAGTAATTTTTTCTAATTCATCTACATCAAGCTTTAAAATGCCTTCTTTAAATTCTTCATAGCCTTCAGTTCTATTTTTAATAAATGAAGAATCTTCAACACCTTCAGAAATGATGTAATAAAACATCATATTTAATAAAGCTACATTAGTTCCAGGCCTAAGTTGTAAGTGGTAAGTAGCATATTTTGCTAATTCAGTTTTTCTAGGGTCAATAACGATACTAGTAACACCTTTCATAAACTGCTGCTTAATTCTTGCTCCAGTTACAGGGTGTGCATCAGTTGGGTTTGCACCAATTACAATAATACAATCAGTATGATCTAAATCTTCAATAGAGTTTGTTGCGGCACCTGTTCCAAAAGCTCTTTGCATACCCAAAGCAGTAGGAGAGTGACAAACTCTTGCACAACAATCAATGTTGTTGGTGCCAACAACAGCTCTAATAAATTTCTGCATTAAGTAGTTTTCTTCATTTGGGGTTCTTGCAGAAGATATTCCAGCAATTGCATCTGGCCCATTTGAACTTTTTATTCTTGTTAATTCACTTGCAATATGATCGTAAGCTTCATCCCAAGATACTTCTTCAAATTTTCCATTTCTTTTTATCATCGGACTTTTTAATCTGTCTGGATGATTATAGAATTTAAAAGCATACCTACCTTTTAAGCAAGTGTGTCCTTGATTTGCTTCGGCTTCATAAGGTGCTTGAATTGAAAGAATCTCTCCATTTTTGGTTGATACTTCAAGGTTACATCCAACTCCACAATAAGTACAAATAGTTCTTGTTTTTTCTTCCGCTTTAATAGCCTTAGATTGGAATACATCCGATATGGCAGAGGTAGGACAGGCTTGAGAACATGCTCCACAACTTACACAGTCTGAATTCATAAATGTTTCGTCAAACCCTTTAATAATATGTGCATCAAAACCTCTTCCAGCCATATTAAGCACTAATTCTCCCTGAACTTCATCACAAGCTCTAACACAACGGTAGCAATTAATACATTTTGATAAATCAGAAGTCATATATGGATGACTTAAATCTTTTGTTCTGTCTAAATGATTTTTTCCTTCGGGATATCTTACTTCTCTAATTCCAACCGATGCAGCAACATCTTGTAGCTCACAGTTTCCGTTTACCTCGCAAGTTAAACAGTCTAATGGGTGGTCAGTTAAAACTAACTCAACAATATTTTTTCTTAATTTTTGAATATTATCAGAATCTGGATATATGTAAACACCTTCGTTTATTGGAGTATGACATGAGGCTTGAGCTTTAGTTTTTCCTCCTTCCTCAAAGGCAACATCTACACTACAAACTCTACAGGATCCAAAAGGATCTAAATTTGGAGCGTCACAAAGAGTTGG
>CBDUPT010000112.1:0-7612 GCA_965369165.1 uncultured Flavobacteriales bacterium
GATGGATTTTTTGAAGGTGAAAATAATTTAACAGCAAAAGATTTAAACGAGCTCATTGATTTCTACTTTGATCAATAGCGCAAATGAGTAAAATATGGTGAAACAGTTCATTTTATTAATCCAATTAATTGGAGTATTTTTTTATCAATTAGTATTAACTGGCGATGTAACTGTTTCGCAAAAAATTCCCAACACTATTCAAGTAGGCACTGAGGCTGTTGTTGAAATAAAAGTCAACAAAAGTGATGCATCAGGTTTTGCTAAAGTACAACAAGATGTTCCTGCAGGTTTTAATGTAGAGCCTATTGAAACAAAAGGAGCAACTTTCTCATTTAAAGAAAATCGTATTAAATTTATTTGGATGTCTTTACCATCTGAAGAAGAATTTACTATTTCATATAAATTAGTTCCTTTAGAAAGTACTGTGGGCGATTTCTCAATTGCTGGAAAATTTTCATTTATTGCTGATAGTGAACGTAAGAACATTCAAATCTCACCTGCAAATTTTACCGTTTTAGAGCAAGAAGTTCTAGCTGAATTACCTGAGAAAGAACCAATAACGGAGGATGATCCTGTGGTTGAAGAAGAACCAGTTGTGGAGGAAGAACCAGTTGAAGAAGAACCAGTTGTGGAAGAAGAACCAGTTGTGGAAGAATCTACACAAGTTGAAGTAGCATCAACGCGTAATATTGAAAAATTAGAAGAAGGCAAATACACAGTTACTTTAGTGATTAATAAAAAAGGAGTTGAAGGGTTTGCTAAAATTACAGAGACAATTCCTGCTGGGTTTAAAACTTCCGAAATGGAAAGTAATGGAGGGGTATTTTCTTTTAAAGAAGGTGTTACAAAAGTTTTGTGGATGGCAATTCCTAAAGGAGAAGAATTAATCATTAAATACAGTTTAGAATCTGTTACAGCTGAAAATGGTAATTACGATATTACAGGTGAGTTTGCTTTTTTAGAAGAAGATGAAACTAAAAAAATAAGTACAGAAAAATCTTCTTTTGATCTTAATAAAGAATTAATTGTTGAAGAAATCCCTGAAGAAGAACCTCTTGCTGTTGTTGAAGAAACTCCGGAAGAAGAACCAGTAGTTGAAGAGCCTATAATAGAAGAAGATCCTGTTGAAGAAACTCCAATAGTTGAAGAAACTCCAACTGAAAATGACAATAACAGGGAAACTGAAGTTACATCAATACCTTCTCCTGAAACAAATGTGTCATATAAAGTGCAGGTAGGAGCAGGTCATCAAACTGTTGCAGCTAATTACTTTGCTACAAAATTTAATCTACAAGATAATGTGAGTACCGAAAATCATGAAGGATGGATTAAATATTTGGTAGGAGCATTTAATCAGTATAAAGATGCTAGAGATAAAAGAAATGTTGTAAGAAACAACATAAAAACAGCGTTTGTAACTGCTTATAATTCAGGAAAAAGAATCACTGTTCAAGAGGCATTAATGATTTCTAACCAGAAATGGTATAAATAATTTTGTATCTTTAGCCAATTATATGCGTATTACGTATAGAATTTAAGGTATTTATGATAAAGCAGATATTATCTTTATTGCTAACATTACTTATTTGTTCGTCACTTTTTGCTGGTGATGACAATGACTCTATACCTAAAGAAAAAGAACCCACCCCTAAAGAAATGTTCTATGGACCTACTATTGGTTTAGGTGTTGGTATGTTTAAGTTTTATGGAGATATTTTAGATGCTAAATATGGAAATCCTTTAGTTAGTAATATTGGTTATGATTTACATGTAAAGCAGCAACTAAATCCTTTTTTAACTGCAAAGTTTTATGTGTTGTTTGGAACAGTAAGTGCAAACGAACGCTCTGAGGATAGAAACTTAAATTTCCGTTCAGCTCTTAGAGTAGGTGGTTTTGCTTTAATATATAATTTCGATCATTTACTTCCTGAGCAACGTGTTATTAGTCCTTTTATAAGTTTAGGAATTGAGTCTGTAGAGTTTCATTCTAAAACAGATTTGTATGATCAATATGGCAATGAATACAATTATTGGTCAGATGGTTCGATTAGAAACATTGATGAGAATGACCCGAATGCATCAAGTGCAATTATTATTCAAAGAGATTATGACTTTGAAACTGATTTGAGAGAAATGAACGTTGATGGTTTTGGTAAATATGCTGAAAGAACTTTTGCTGTTCCGATAGGCTTAGGTTTTAAAATGCACATGACTAAAAACATAGATTTTACAATCGGTACAACTTACCATATAACCTTTTCTGATTATATAGATAATATTACTGATGCAAGTGGTGGAGATAGAATAGGCTCTCAGCCTGGTAATGGAGGTAATGATAAATTTTTGATGACTTCTTTCTCGGTAAGTTATAATTTTTTAAAGCATAAAAAAGCTGAAAAAATTGAAAAATTTGATGATGAATTTGTTGACTATTTAGCATTTGATAATGAAGATGAAGATGGTGATGGTGTGATTGACTTTTTGGACGAATGTCCATGGACACCAGAAGGGGTAGAAGTTGATGATAAGGGTTGTCCGTTAGATAAGGATAAAGATTTTGTGCCTAACTATAAAGATGATGAATTAGAATCTAGAGATGGTGCTGTAGTTAATAGAACTGGAGTTGAAATGACTGATGACATGATATTTGAGGCTTACCAAAGATATATGGATTCTACTGGAATGTTTGCGGAAACAGAAACAAAAGTTATAGCAGCTAAAGATAAGCCTATTAAAAAGAAATACAGAGTACAAGTTGGTGAGTTTACTGGTGCAGTTGATGCTGAATTAGTAGATAAATTTTTAAGTATTCCTGATGTTGAAATTCGAAATGAAGGAGATGAAACAGTTATTGCTGTTGGTGATTATGATAATTTACCAGATGCAGTAAAACGTAAGATAGAATTAACTGAACAAGGATTTGATGCAGCAATTGTTGTAGAGGAGGAAAAAGATGGAACATTGACTTCTGTAGGAGATGCTGCAAATAACATGACTGTTGATGGTGAAAGTTCTGTGCCTGTTTCGGATGAAGTTGTATTTAGAATTCAGTTAGGAGCTTTTGCTAAGAAATTAACAAAAGAGCAGTTGAAAGGACTTGAAAATGTAATGGTGATTAAAGGTAATGATGGGTTATACAAATACTTGTACTCAGAATCATTTAAAACAGTAAAAGAAGCTGCCAATACTAAAATTGGATTAGCTCTTGATTATGGTGTTAAAGATGCCTTTGTTGTAGCTTATAAAGGTGGTAAACGTATTAAATTAAAAGATGCGGGTGTACAGACTACTGCTGTAGAAAACATTAAACCTACAACAGAAAAAACTTACGATAAAGAAAAAATTAGATTTAAGGTTCAGATAGGTTCTTATAAAAACCAATTACCTACAGAGGTGCTGAGTAAGTTTATGGAATTAGAAGGAGTAGATCAAACATCTTCGAATGGATTAACTAGATATACTGCTGGTGAGTTTAAATCTTACGAAGAAGCAGAAGCTTATACTGCTAAAGTTACTGAAGCTGGTATTGGAGGAGCATTTGTTATTGCTACTCATGAAGAAGAGTTGATACCTGTTACTAAGGCGAAAGAGATTTTAGCTGAGTAAACTGTACACAATAAAACTGAAGACGATAGTCGAGAAGTTTTAGAAGTGTAAATTATATATTAGCTGGGTTATTTATCCGTAGGACTTGACATAATGACTAATTATAATCACCTTATTTGTTGAATATAAAATAGAGGTTTAATTGTGATTCTATTTAAACTTTATAGCTACGATATTAACGTTGCTCTATGTTTTTCAAAAAATGTTATCCAAACCACACTTAGATTGTTTTTTATTTTTTTGAATTGGAAATCAAAATTATTTATATACTCCTTATCAACTGATTTTTCTATTTCACCGCTAAGTCTTTGATATATTATTTGAGGGTCTTCATTTCCAGTTGAGATTAACCCCCACTTATAGTGAGCAACCATATTTCTTGTCTCATAAAACTCTTCAATAGTTGTAAATAAACTTTCATAATTAGCAATCTTATTTGCTCCAATAGAATCGAGTATATATTTTAATTGTTTAATCTTATTAGATGCTTTTTCTTTTATATATGAATCTTGATAAAACAATTTTCTAGCCTCATACGGCTTACAACCATTGAATTGGTCTTTTAACTCTATTAATTTATTAAACATTTTCTTGTTTGACAGTATTTCTCTACTATCATCATCACTACAAACGAAAAGATGCGTAATAATTATATTATCAATAATAGAATCAATAAATATAGTGCTTTCAATAACATAACCTCTAAAAACAATAGTAGGTCTATGTAAACCGTGTGTATCCCTAATTTTCTTATTAGTTGCTCTTAGTAGAGGGTGATTGTTTAGGTTGGATTTTTTCATTAGAAATAGAATTATATTTATCGTTTATAAATATATCTATTTTATTTTCCACCTCAGAATATAGTTTATTTAATTCAATACTATATGATTCATCATTATAATTCTTAAGGTCGTCATATTTAGCGATAACTAAACTTATAATGGAGTGTGTCTGCATATATTTAGTATCAGCCATAGTATAGATGTAATTCTACGCTATAACAATCCAATTAACCCTACTATTTTAATGAAGACAAATTGGTGTTATAATTCTTTTTATGTAAAGAAAGCTTAAGTTGTTAGTGTTTGTTAAATACTAGTTTGGTAGTGGTCAGTTTATCTGTAGTATCAGTTAATGTTATCAGATAAATACCATTGCTGTAGTCAGTTAAATCAAACGTAAATAGATTGCTTTGTAAATTTTCACTATATATTTCTTGTCCTAAAGCATTTCTAATGGTAATAGCTTTATACTGTTTACTATTCAATTTAACCGTTAAAATGGTATTGTTAATGTATATACTAACAAGGTTGTTGTTAACTTCATCAATACCTGCTGCATTTACCTTTACAGTAATTAGTTTGCTATAGTTTTTAAAACAAGTGGCATTTTGCATTGCTTTTAAGTTTACAGTATAAGTGCCCACTTGGTTATATGTATGTATTGGATTAGCATTTGTGGTAGTATTACTATCACCAAAATCCCATAAGTAATTGGTAGCGTTTAAAGATGTGTTACTCGGTGCAAAACTATTGCCTAGCAATATAGTGTCATTAATTGTAGTAAAATCACTTGTTATTTCAAGTGGCATTGAAATAGTAACGGTATCAATAGAGCTTCCACAATAAGCATCATTAATTTCAACAAAGTAAGTTCCGCTAGCAATATTTGTTAAAGAGTCAGCACCTAAAACATTGTTGTTACTTGTAATAATTGTGTTTAAGCTATCTTTCCATATTATATCATAAGGGTTGGTGCTATTTAAAGTATATTTAATAGCGCCATCTGTATTCCCAAAACATGAAGGATTTGAGCTATTAATAGCGTAGCTAGCACCAATATGCAATAAAAATCTTGCACTATCTGTAGTGTTGTTAATGTATAAGTATATAGAATCAGTTGTATTTAAATTATAAGATATATTATTGGCTAAATCTTCAAAAATAATACAACGAGAATTGCCAAGAGCCACTATATTCTCAAACTTAATTGTTGTAAAGCCACTTAAATCAGAAGTCAACTTAATGGGCATATTAATTTCTTGTTGAGGTAGCTGGTTAATCGCATATTCTTTGTTCCCGATAATACTAGATAATCTAGGTAAATCAGTATTTACCGAAGTCATTTTTTCAGCATCAAATTCAGTATCAAAACCATTGGTAGAATTCGCATCAAAATTTATAGCTAATTCATCTGAACCTTTATTATTAGTAGCAATTATTCTAAAAGGTTGAATAATAGATGGTTTTAAGAAAGCGCCATCAACGGTAGTTTTACTTGCTTCAGTAACTCTAATTATAGGAGATGAAGCAGTGGCTTGTACCCAAAATGCTTGAGAAGAGGCAATGTTGTTTGAGGCTCCATTTGTACCAATACCACCAACATAACTTCCAAATTGTTGTAAATCTGGATTCCAAATATAAATAGCATTATTAATGTTGGTTTTTGTAATACTAGGATCATCCCAATCTAAGGATGAAGGATAAGGATTCCCTACCATATTCCATCCATCATCCGATGGAAGCCCTGTATTGGTATAGGTTACAGGAAGATTTATGTCACCAGTATTGGGTGATCCATTAATGTCAATTGTAAATGGTTGCGTGCCAGTAATAGAATCTCCAGACCAAACCCACAAACCTTCTCCAATACCGACTGCATTAGTTGTGTTAGTGGCAGCTACAAAACCATTATCTTGAATTCCAGTAGTTGTTTCATCATAAAAATAAATTGAAGGCCAAGGATTAGAGGCTGAAGGCCAATTAGGGAAATCAGAGCCTATAAATCCACTTGTAATAAAATCATCATTTAAATCAGCTAATGTTGTTCCCGATACTGCTGATGATAAAAACCTCCAATCTGTTGATCCTGCATCAATATAGCGTTGCATGGTTATATTGCCAGTAATACATGCTGCTGCCGGAATTGTATTAATTCTTGCAGTTCCACTTGGGTTCGATAATAAGGTTATTCTATTGTCGGTTTCTAAACAACCCTGAATTAAATCAATAGTCCCTTGCACATTAATGTTGCCATCGGTTACTTTAACTCCAGCACTATTGTTAACTGTTAGATTAAAAAAGGCGGTAGTACCACTTCCATTTATTAATTGTTGGGATGAGCCATTAAATCTTATAGTTCCAGCATTAGCATTTAAAGTTCCGTGATTTGTAAAGTTTCTTTTAATAGATAGTCTTCTATTATTAGTGGATAAATCTAAAGTTCCTCCTGAGGCAACAATAACGTTATTTACAGTTTCGTTTTTAGTAAGCGTTACCGTATGAGTATTATTTATTTTAACAAAAGCATTTGTTGCCGGTTTACATTGGCAATCCCATGTATTTGGGTTCCCCCAGTTACCAGATTTAACAGAGTTAATAGCCTTTAAATCACCTGATATTAAAGAAACTGTGTCTGGTGACATCTTTTTATTATAAAAAATTGTTGTGCCAATTCTTCCATTCCAGCCATTATTATTACCTGTATCTTTAGGACCTTTACCTAATAAGATTTTTTGTACACCACTCATTAGCGAATTTACTGTATTAACAGAAGATTCGTTCAAAACACCATCAATGTAAAGATTGATTTTTTCTCCCTGCTTCCATGTTAGTGTTAAACATTGAAGAGTATTGGTTTGTGTATTATTTTGAGATTCAACTTGGTTATTTGGGGTATTTCCTTGCATTCCGCATTTAATTAGGTTTGTTCTTCCAGTATTTGCTCCAGAAGCGTCATACCTCATACAAATAATTTCATCAGCTCCATCTGGATTTTCAGAATCAAGAAAACCTTTATCATTATTAGTAATATCATCAGATTTTATAACAATATAAATTGAGAATTCACTTAATCCATTAATAATTGAAGCTATTGGAAAGTTTTCTATATAATCACCATTAACAAAATCAAGCATTCGTTTTCCTTGATAGGTAACTAACTTAGGTCTACGACCACCTCCTGTATTAGAAAAAACATATCCTCCTCCACTAATGTCATGCCATTC
>CBDUPT010000113.1:0-7599 GCA_965369165.1 uncultured Flavobacteriales bacterium
AATCCCTTCGTCTCTGCAACGGAAACTTCTCGAAAGAGAAGTTTTTATTTTTTTGATAAGGTTTGTATGATTATAAATATTTTCTCGTATCAATCTTAATTTTTATTTCATCTAATTTAATCATAGCACAAGGAGGGGGGGTATGGTATTACGGAACCAACTGTGGTGTTGATTTTAATTGAACTAGTCCAGTTGCATTGACTGATGGAGCTGTTGCTTCTTGAGAGGGTTGTTCTACTATAAGTGACGGTTCAGGTAATTTATTATTTTATATAGATGGAATCAATGTTTGAAATAAGTTTCATTCAATTATGGCTGATGGTACTGGATTGTTTGGACACTCAAGTAGTAGTCATTCGGCAACAATTTTGAGATTATGTTAGTATTGGTTTGTTTGTTACTAGTGAAATTCCTTTATATTAGTATTTAAATGGGGGCAGGTAGGATCGATGTTTCATTTGACAACAGGTTTTTAACTAAAAAGCAAAATATTACACCATTAAAGAAAATTGAAGTAGTTCCTAGTCCTCAATAGCTTTAGTTTTGTGGCGGCTGAAAATTAGGGTTGTTAACAAAGCTGCTATCGGTAAGGGATAATAAAAATGCTTTTAAGTCAGCTTTTTCTTGATGATTTAATTGAACTCCTCCCTGAGATACACTTTTCATTAAAGGATCAATAGTAGTTGAATATACTAAACCTTCACTGTAATGATTAATTACATCATCTATGGTTGCAAATCTATCATCGTGCATATAAGGAGCAGTAAATACTAAATTTCTTAGGGTTGGGGTTTTAAATTTTCCAATATCATTTGGGTTTCCTGTAACTGCTGATAATCCTGCATCAGGAGAGGCATCTAACCCTGTATTATGAAGGTTGTTGTCTGTCCATAAAGGGTTCTGAGGGCTGCCATGGCAATGAAAACAATCTCCTTTATTTTCATCCATAAAAATATTAAACCCATTTAATTCAGAAGAGGTTAATGCTTGTTGTCCCATTAAAAATCTGTCAAATTTAGAGTTTCCAGATATGAATGTTCTAAAATATTGAGATAAAGCATATTCAATTTCTGTATAAGTAATATAATTGACATTAAAAGCTTTTAAAAATAAGTCGGGATAAGTTGGGTGAGCGTTAATTGTATTTAAGTTTGTTTGTAACTGATGTTCAACTTCAAAAATCATTAAATCTTCAATTGATCCTTGGATTTTTCCATTCCATTTAAAGGTGTTATTCCAAGCCATATTTATAAGTGGAGCAACACTGTCATTATTACCTCCAAAAGCATAATCAACTTTATGACAAGTGGCACAACTAAAACGATTTAACCTTGTAGCTCCACTATAACCATCTAATAAAGTATCATGAAATAATTTTTTTCCTAGTTCTACACCTTCTTTAGTTAGTGGGTTTTTATTAGAGATGTTAGGAGGTAAAATATATTGGTTAAATAACACAGGAATATTTAGTTGATAAGGAGTGGGATTGTATTCAAAATGGTATTTACAGCTACCGTCATCTTGTGTTGCAGAAGGGTTGAAATTATTAGCTAAAGGGTCTGTACATCCTTTGTCTTTTTTACAAGAAAAGGTGAGGAGTATAATAAATAATCCCAATAAAATAGTTAAGAATTTAATATTAGGCATATTGTTTATGTATTTTTTAAAAATATAAAGAATAATTAGTTGGTGAAATGACTTTTATCATATTAAAATTAATTGTAGGCATGTAATTTTATACAATATGGATCGAAAAGAATTTATAGCAAAGTTTGGTGCTGGAGCAGCGTTTGCTTTAGTTGCTACTTGTTCTTGTGGGTGTGTTAAAATGGATAATCCTGCTGCTCCAATTGATGCAACAAAATTAAATTTAATTAAGATAGATGAAAATAATGTTGATTTTACAATAGACTTAACTAAACCAGCCAATGATCCCTTAAAAAATATAGGAGGCTATGTGATAATTGATAATAAGTGTGTTGTTGCAAGAAATAGTAATGGTCAATATATTGCCGCAACTAGAGTCTGTAGTGATCAACTTTTAAGAGGTATAGTTTGGTCTAAAAATTTAAACCAATGGCAATGTGTTGAACATAATGCTACTTTTAGTGAAAATGGAACAGGAACAACAGTATTTAATAATTTGGGGAATAAAGGAATAACAACATATAACACACAATTAAATGGTAATCTGTTAAGAGTGTTTGCTTAGGTTAATTTATTTTGAATTTGTATAGGTTCATATTGATTTTTATATCAAGTATTACTATTTGTAGTGCTTTTTCTCAAAATGTCAAAAAATATCAAAAGGATTTTGTTTTAATGGGCTCCAGGTTTGAGGTCGCAGTTATTTCAGGTAATCAACAAGAGGCTTTAAACTATATAGATACTGCTTATAATGAAATTGTAAGGATTGAAAAATTAATATCCTCTTGGGATGAAAATTCAGAAACATCATTAATTAATAAAAATGCAGGGGTTAAACCAATAAAGGTTTCAAGAGAGTTGTTTAATTTAATTAGAAGGGCTAAAAAAGTATCAAAATTATCTAATGGAGCTTTTGATATTTCTTCTGCGTCCATGGATAAGGTATGGAAATTTGATGGCACTATGGATGGTTTACCTGATAGTATAACAGTTAAAAAATCTATAGCTAATATTGATTATAGAAAGATTGCATTAGATGAAAGTACTACTACAGTTTTTTTAAAAGATAAAGGGATGAAAATTGGATTTGGAGCAATAGGGAAAGGTTATGCTGCAAATAAAGTTAAAAAATTATTATTAAGCATAGGAGTTAATAATGCAATGATTAATGCTGGAGGTGATTTAATTGCTTGGGGAGATGGAATTAATAATGAGAAGTGGAAGGTTGGAATTGTGGACCCGGAAAAAGAAAAAGCATATATATCATGGTTAGAGATTAATGATATGGCTGTAGTGACATCTGGTAATTACGAAAAATTTATCGAAGTAAATGGAGTTAAACATTCTCATATTATTAACCCTCGTACTGGTTATCCTGTGTTAGGAATTAGAAGTGTTACTATTATTTGTCCAGATGCTGAACTAGCGGATGCTTTAGCTACTACAGTTTTTGTTTTAGGACAAAAAAAAGGGATGGATCTTATTAATCAATTAAAAGCAGTAGAATGTGTTTTAGTTAATGATAATAATGAAATAATAACATCAAATACATTAAAACTAAATATAAAATGAACTTAAAACAATTAACAATTTTGGTTTTAATTTCTGTTTCTTTTTTAGGATGTAGTGGGTTAACCTATAATAAACTTTATTTAAGTGATGCTGATATGGAGTTAGGTTCTAAATCTATTCAATCAACAGAAATTTCATCTGCATCATATAGAGAAGGAGCCTCAGGGTCAGCAGAGGGTAGTGTAGGCGGAGGGTGCGGATGCAACTAAAACTACCATACATACTAGTAATAGCTCTTTTAGTTATGTTGTTTAAGCAAGTTGAAGCACAATTTGTGGTAGATTCAACTGCATTAGATACATTGGTTCAATTAAAAGAAAAAGATCCTATTGAGGCTAGCTTTTTATTTAGTTATTACGAGCAAGATGGTACAAAATCACCAGTTACAGGAGGAATTGGTGATGAAGAATTAAACGATATGGTGGGTAATGTATCTTTAAATATACCAATTAATGATACTGTTAAATTTAATTTTTTAGCTGGTATAGATATGTATTCGTCAGCATCAACTGATAATATTAATAATGAGTATGGTTTGTATACTGAAACATCTGCATCTGCAAAAGATAAAAGAACTTATGGTAATATAGGAATTGAAATCAAAAATGACAAAAGGAGATTAAAATATGGGGGAGGAATAGGTGCATCTGCCGAGTATGATGTGATATCATTTAATTATAATGCTTTTTATAGTAAATTATCTAAAAATAGGAACACATTGTATTATGTTAAGGTAAGTGCTTATCACGATTTTTGGAATTTAATTTATCCTACAGAGTTAAGATGGATGGATGATGAAGGGAGTTTGTTGAGTGAAAGCACTCGAAATACTTTTAATGGAAATATCACTTTAACCCAAGACTTAAACTCCAGAATGAAAGCTTCAATTTCGTTAGAAACGATATATCAAAAAGGTTTATTGTCAACCCCTTTTCATAGGGTTTATTTTAATGATGCTAATACACATGATATAGAAAGGTTACCAAGTAATAAGTTAAAGATTCCAATTGGTTTATATTACAATGTTTATATCAATAAATACTTCGTACTAAAACTCTTTTATAGATATTATTCGGATGATTTTGATGTTAAAGCACATACAGCAAGTATTGAACTACCTATAAGACCAACCCAATCTTTTGCTTTTATTCCCTTTTATAGGTATCATACCCAATCGGAAGCAAAATATTTTAAACCGTTTGGACATCATAGTGTAAATGATGAATATTATACTTCTGATTTTGATTTGAGTAATATTGAAACTAATAGAGTTGGTTTAGAATTGAGATATTCTCCTTTTGTTAGGCTGTGTAAATTTTCTAAAAAGAAAGATTTAACACTTAAAAAAATAGGCTTAAGGGGTTCAAAATATTTTAGAACAAGAAATAGCGAATTAATATTAAAGTCATATCTTGTATCATTAGAAGTGAGTTTTAGGTTTGATTGAACTGTTTGATAAACATCAGTTTTTACTATGATGTTAGTCATATCATCACTAATTTTACTTGCAGTTATTTGTGTTATAACACTTAGTATATTATAATTTAAAACAATTATTATTATGAAAAGAATATTAATTCCAACCGATTTTTCTGACACAGCAAATAGAGCTAGAGATTATGCTTTAAATATTGCAGATTTATTAAATGCAGAGGTTTTTTTAATAAATACTTATCACATACCACATGCTGGAGCAACTATGGCTGTTAACGTAGATGCATTGGCTAGAGATTCTTCTCGAGAAGAAATGGATAAACAATTAGAGTATTTAAAATTGAACTTTCCAGAAATGGATGTGAGATCTAAGTGTATTGCTGGTTTATTTGTGGATACTATTAAAAGAGTAGTTGAGTTAGAGTCAATTGACTTAGTTGTGATGGGTACAACTGGAACATCTGGAGTGGTTGAAAATTTCTTAGGAAGTAATGCTTCGGCTTTAATTGGTTCAATAGATACTCCAATTATAACAGTTCCTGGAGATACAGTAATTAATTTCCCAGAAAAGATAGTTGTTGCAAATGATTTAACAGAATCTGGTGAAGACAATGTTTTTAATGTCTTAAAACAAATCGTGGGAAATACAAAAGCTTCTGTAGATTTCTTATTTATTGTTGATGAAGAAGAAAAAGCAAATACTAAAATAGAGAGATTAAAAGCGGCAAGTTTTGATGAAGCTTTTGATTCTGAATATCATCCTTTCCATTTTAGAGAAAGTGATAATGCTGAGGATGGAATTTTAGAATATATAGATGGCAAAGACTTTGACTTATTAGTTGTGGTTTGTCATCAAAGAAATTTTTGGGAACGAATTTGGGAACGAAGTATTTCTAAATCGTTAGTGAAACATGCTCAAATACCAATATTAGTTTTAACTGACTAATTAGTAGTTAAGTTTTGTGAATTTAAAGCCCTTCTAGAAATAGAGGGGTTTTTTTACTATTAAAAATAAAGAAATTATAAAAGTGTTGTTAATAAAAACACATAAAATAACATCAACCCCCTATGCTTAAAAACTAACTTGGTTGTTGAAAAATATAGTAGATGAATTAGGTTAAAAACACTGATAACCAGCCTTATATTTGTAATAATAAAAAGCACCGCAGTTTTGCGATGCTGTTATGTGAAGTAAAAATCAAAAGTAAGGCTGAAATAGTTGCCGTGTTTATGATTCTATTCTCATTTAATTGTTTAATTAAATAAGCTTTTATTTTTCGCCCTAGTGTTCCCGCACTAGGGTTTTTGTTAGGACAAATATAGTAAATGCAACAGTTTAATATTTAGACTGAATAAAAAGATATTAATAAAAGTATTTAAAAAGATGCTTGAGATTAACTGAAAACCTATATTAATAAAGGTTTCTTTCGCAATGTTGAAAAGTAAATTTACTCCACAATCTCATGACCTTCTAAATTGGTAATTCCCCAATTTTCTAGTTCATCTTCGCTCCATAATTCTGGGAAGAAAATACGTTTTTGGTATTTTGGGTGCATGTATTTTTGCCAATCACTACCACCAGTAGCTTCTGCAGTTTCTTCGCCACTATTTAAATATTTAGCAGCAGCGTTTAAGTGAGCCATTACCCATAATACATTTACGGTATGGTCATAATGTCTCATGGCATTTATCAATTTAACATCTTCTTGAGATTCAGTTGGTAAAGATTTAAATTTACTCCATAGATTAACCGTATTGTATTTTTGCATAAACACGATAAAATCATCCATGTATCTTTCTTCAAACAAAGTAAGTAAAGTAGATTTTTCCCCAGTAGCGTAATCTTTTCCTGCAGCTTGCCAATATAAGTGGTCAAAAGCATGAGAAAAAGGAGTGTCTCTATCAATGGTCGCTCTAAATCTAATATCAATTAAATTAATTAGTTCGGTAGAAGCAAACTCAATCATTCTATATTGTGCACTTTGGAAACCACTTGCAGGAGTTAACGTGTCTCTAAATTTCATGTATTGTTCAACTTCCATTCCGTCACCCATAATTTCAAAAGAGGAAGAAAGCATATCAAAATACCTGCTAATTCTATCTAATCGTTCTGCAAAAAAATCAGGAGTCAATTCATCTTTGTCAGCTACTTGTTCAATTTCCCATAAAATCATTTTAAATAACAACTCATTAATCTGATGGTACATGATAAATACCATTTCATCAGGAAGTGTTGTTCGCTGTATCTGTAAATTTAATAATGCATCAGTATGAATGTAATCCCAATAAGTAATAGGTTTAGAATGCAATAAACCACTTAAATGTACATCTGGGTTTTGTCCAATTGCTTCATATTTTTCTTTTAGTTTATCGTAAATTTCCATACTGCTATTTTTATAAGGTTGGTGTAAATTTATCAATCTTGAATTAGAGAAATGTAATAATATGAATGATTTTTATCATTATCTATAATTCAATTCTTTTTGTCAAACGCAATAAGTACATTTGGTAACCAATTTTTATCCATGAAAAACTTAACTGAAAGTATATTAGCCTTAGAGAAAGTCTCGGCTGAGTTAGAACCTTCTTTACAAGAAAGGGATAGTTATAATCGAGAGATTCAAGATTATGCGAATACTTTTACAGATTCTACAGAAACTAATCCTGCTTATTACCAAGGAACTCCAGATGCAAGTCAATTAGGTATTTCAACCAATAAAAAGGAGTTAAAAGAGCTATTAAAAATTTATACATCTGAAGTTGTTCAAAAAGGAATTAACCCTGCTTCAGGAGGTCATTTAGGTTATATACCAGGAGGAGGACTTTATACTGCTGCTCTTGGTGATTTTTTAGCAAGTGTAAGTAATGAGTATGCAGGAATGTACTTTGGTTCACCAGGTGCTGTAACAATGGAAAATGAGGTGTTGGATTGGATGAAGAATGTTT
>CBDUPT010000114.1:0-7570 GCA_965369165.1 uncultured Flavobacteriales bacterium
CACCTCTCTTTAGTCGAAAAAGATTACCTTCGTTTGGTATTTATCACTAAATTTTAGGCAATAAAAAATGCTTAAAAAACTTACCAGAAAAAGAAAAAAAGAGCTCCGCCTTGCAGAATTAATTGCCATTGCCCTTGGAGGAATGGTAGGAGGCGGAATATTTGCTATTCTGGGAGTTTCAGTAGAACAAATAGGCAATGCCACACCCGTGGCTTTTCTTATTGGTGGAGTATTAGCCTCTTTTGCTGCATACTCTTATGTTAAGCTAGCACTTTATTATAAAGATGAAGGTGCAACATATTCTTTTTTCAAAAAAACATTCCCAAACTCCCACTTTGCATCTTCTGCAATTGGTTGGCTTGTTGTTTTTGGCTATATCAGCACCTTAGCCTTATATGCTTTTACTTTTTCCACATACCTAGGCAGTTTACTACCTTTTAACAATTCTTACTGGCTCAATAAATTAATTGCTGGCGGAATAATTTTACTCTTTGTAATAGTTAATATTAAAAGCGTAAAAGGCATGGGTAAAGTTGAAGATTGGATGGTTTACACCAAACTTATTCTTTTATTATTTATTTCGGGCTTACTTGCAGGCAAAGGAAGTATTGAAAATTTCACTCCTATATTTGAAAGCAACACCACCCTTATAAGTATACTCATTATTTCATCTGTAACTTTTGTAGCTTTTGAAGGGTTTCAACTAGTTATACATGCGTATGATGAGATGGATCAGCCAACTAAAAACATTCCGAGAGCAATTTATAGCTCAATTGCAATAGCAACACTCTTGTATGTTATCCTAGCAATTGGTGCATTAGCAACAATTCCTAAAGAAACAATCATACAAGACAAAGAATATGCTTTAGCTGCTGGTGCTCAAGATATTTTAGGCGAATTTGGAATGTTTATCGTAATTTTTGGAGCATTACTAGCAACCTCAAGCGCCATCAGCGGAACACTTTTTGGAGCTTCAAGGTTAATAGCTGTAATTGCTAAAGATGGATATTTACCTCAAAAATTATCCAATAGAACAAACAATAATATCCCAAAGAATGCCATTATTGTGATGGCTACCTTATCCTTTGCATTAATACTTAGTGGTGGACTACAAATTATTTTAGAGTTTGGCAGCATTACCTTTATTATTGTTTCTTTCCTAATGGCTTATTCTAACTTTTTAAAGCGTAAAGAAACCAAAACACATGTTATTCCTGCATTAATTGCAATTTTTGGACTTTTTACTGGAGGGCTCTTAATTTTTTATTTCGAATACACAGAAAACCCTTTACAACTCCTTTATATTTTTATCATGTATGTTGTATTAATAATTGGAGCTTTTATTTATGCTAAAAAAAATGAAACTCACTGATTATCAATTTACCCCCAATAAGTTTTAAAACTTATAAACATCACTTTAATAACTGACTGAAAAACAATAAGTTTGTTTACATCTATTACCCTACATAATCCTTTATTAAAATAATAAAGTGGAAAATAGTAAACTTAAAAGTTAAGTTATGGATAAAATTGAAGAATGGCATGATGAATTAAGCATGCATATCTATGATGCAGAAGATGCTGAGAAAATAGAAGAATTTGAAGAAAACTATAATCTTCCTATAACTCAGGAGAATATCAGCAAAGTAGAAGAAAAAAAACTCCCCGAAGCATTTATTGAATTATATAAAATGTTTGATGGTTTTGAGTTAAAATGGTTTTCCGATTCAGAAAATGGTATTGGAGGAAATATGCATTTTTTAGCAATCAACCATGTGTTGCAAGATTGGAAAGGAAATCTTTTTGAGGAAGCAGATATTGTTCAGAATGATTTAATTCAACATTACAAACCTTTTGATTTAATAACCGAAACTTTTAGTTGTGGATTTCTTATTACACCAGATTACACAAGCAACTCTATTTATTGCCATATTGCTCCCGAACCAGCAACATATAATTTAGATATAGATTTTTTTGGATATTTAGAGTTGGCAAAAGAAGCTCGATTTTTTAATTATTGGCCAAAAGTATTGTTAGACATACAAAGTGGAACAGAAAGCCCAGAAACTACAAGCTTTAAACAAAACATTCCCCTAATTTTTGAAGATTTTAATTGGGATGAATTTGTAGAAAAATACCAAGCCCTACGCCTATCATCTAAAGCATAGTTTCAAAACTTATAAACATCACTTTATTACTCTACTTAAAAACGTTAAGTTTGTTTTAGAAGGATAATAATTCATAGTAAAGTATACTCTGAACTTACTTTAATGATAATATAAAATGGGAATATTTGATTTTTTATTTGGCAAGGAAGAAATTAAAAGAAAAAGAATATTTATCAGTTTTGCCATTGAAGATATTGAGTATAGAGATCATTTAGTTAATCAAGCTAGAAAACAAAATTCACCTTTTGATTTTATAGACATGTCGGCTAAAAAAGCATGGAAACAAAATGAATGGAAGAAAAGGTGTAGAACAAAAATTAAAGGATGCCATGGTGTGATTGCTTTAATTAGTAAAAGAACACATCTTGCTAGTGGAGCAAGATGGGAAATGAAATGTGCACTAGAAGAAAAAATACCGACTATTGGCATGCAAATTAAATGGAATGATAAAGGCGCTAAGCCAAAAGAATTAAAAAATAAAAAAGTAATCCAATGGACATGGGATAATATATCAGAGTTCATTGATAAAATTTAAAACAGATGTCAAACACTCACAATTTATTTATTAGCCATTCTTGGCAATACACAGATGCATACATTAAACTTTGCAACCTATTAAATAATCGTCCATATTTCAATTATAATAATTTTTCTGTTCCAAAAGATGACCCTATTCATACCAATGGAACAGACAAACAACTCCTTGAAGCCATTACTAACAAGATGAGGCTTAGTCATGTAATCTTAATAATGGCTGGGAAATATTCAACTTATAGTAAATGGATTAATAAAGAAATAATTATTGCAAACAAAGGTTTTGCTAACCCTAAACCAATTATAGGTATTAAGCCTTGGGCAAATACCGTTGTATCTAGCACCGTAAAAGATAATGCTATAGAAATGGTAAATTGGAATACAGAATCAATAGTAGCTGCGATAAGAAGACATTCAAACGCATAAAACTATGAGAAAAGCACTAATTATAGGTATTGATTATTATTCTAATGCTCCAGAACTTTTTGGCTGCGTCACCGATGCACATTCAATAAAGTCAGTACTTGATAGACATAGTGATGGAACTATTAATTTTGCAACCAAACTTGAAGTCGCAACAAATGATAAGTCTGCTATATCAAGAAAAGAATTAAAAGATCTTTGTAAAGAGTTATTCAGTGATGATTCTGATGTCGCATTATTCTATTTTTCAGGCCATGGTTATGTAGAAAATACTGGAGGATACCTAATAACTTCAGAGTGTAAAGATGGTGACGATGGTTTTCCAATGACTGACTTGTTACAAATTGCAAACGAATCTAATGCAAGAAATAAAGTAATTATTTTAGATTGTTGTCATGCTGGATTTGCTGGGAAAGCAAACGGCTCAAATTCATACTCTTCACTTAGTGAAGGGATGACGATTCTAACAGCTTCTAGTGAAAGTCAATATGCTATGGAAGAAAATGGTTCAGGCGTATTTACAAGCTTACTAGTAGATGCTCTCAGTGGAGGCGCATCTAATTTAGTCGGTGATATAACACCTGGAAGTGTATATGCTCATATTGACCAATCTTTAGGTCCATGGGAACAAAGGCCAATTTTTAAAACAAATGTCAGAAGTTTTACTAGCCTTAGAAAAGTTCAACCTCCTATAGCTTTAGCTGACTTGAAGCAAATTACCGAACTTTTCCCAAGTAAAGAGCACATTTTTAAACTTGACCCAACATTTGAACCAGAATATAAAGACCATTCTGAAGATAATACTGAAAAATTTGCAATCCTTCAAAAGTACAATCGAATCAACTTAGTTGTTCCCATTGACGAAGAACATATGTACTTTGCAGCAATGAATTCAACAGGATGTAAAATGACAATATTAGGTGAACATTATTGGAATCTGGTAAGTAAAGACAGATTATAAACACTAATATATCCTAATTTAGCTTACTGTATGGCACGCTGGAACAATTTCTATTTAATACACATTGAGTTTTTAGGTTTTCGTTACCACGGTTGGCAGGTACAACCTGGTTTAAAAAGTGTTGAAGGGATGATTAACAAAACCTTCCGTTTTATTTTAGAGCACGAAAACTTTAAAGTATTAGGCTGTGGCAGAACAGACGCTAAAGTTTCGGCAGATGATTTTGCTTTTGAGTTGTTTCTCAATCAAGAATTAGAAATTCCTTACTTGTTAGAAGAGCTCAACAAAAACTTACCTTTTGATATTAGAGCCAAGTCGGTTGAGCTGGTAGATGCCAAGTTTAACATCATTAAAAACTCCAAAGTAAAAGAGTATCATTACCACTTTTCTTACGGAGAAAAACAACACCCTTTTAATGCTCCTTTTGTTATTAATTTTGGTAAACACCTTAATATTGAATTAATGCAAAAAGCTGTAAAACAATTTATTGGAACACACAACTTCAAGCGTTACGTTACCAAGCCAACAGCCAACACTATTTTTGAAAGAGAGATACTTTCTGCCACAATAGAGCCTAACACCGAGCGTGTTGGAGGCTTTTTTCCTGAGCATGCTTTTGTGTTTAAAGTAAGTTCTAAGGGTTTTTTGCGTTACCAAGTCAGATTAATGATGGCAGCATTAGCAGAGGTTGGTTTAGGCAACATGACTATTGAAGAGTTGAAACAAACCTTAATTAACTACAACGATACGCCTATGAAAAACAATGCTCCCTCATCAGGATTGGTGCTGCATAAGGTTACTTTCTAAAGCCAAAAACCTTAATTTCGTTGCTTTAAATTATGTCAAATCCACTAATCAATAACACCATCGCTTTTGTAAAAAAGGAACTTCAAAATGCTGAAGGCGGTCACGACTGGTTCCACATTGAGCGTGTTTGGAAAAATGCCAAACTAATTGCCAAAAATGAGGATGTAGATACTGAAATTGTTGAACTAGGTGCATTATTGCACGATATAGCAGATTCTAAATTTCATAACGGTGATGAAACCATAGGCCCTAAAAAGGCTCTGAATTTTTTGATTGAGCAAGATGCTGATTATAGAATAATTGATCATGTACTAGCTATCATTGAAAATGTTTCTTTTGGTGGCGGAAATAAAAAAAGAACCTTTAACTCATTAGAACTAGATGTAGTACAAGATGCTGACAGGCTTGATGCTATTGGTGCTATTGGTATTGCACGCACCTTTAATTATGGAGGTTTTAAAAATAGAGAGTTGTACAACCCTGAAATTGAACCCAACCTAAACATGACAAAAGAAGAATACAAAGCTAGCACTGCCCCTACTTTAAATCATTTTTACGAAAAGTTATTGTTGCTAAAAGACAGAATGAATACCAAAACTGGCAAACAAATAGCCCAACAAAGACACGAGTTTATGGAGCAGTATTTAAAACAGTTTTATAACGAGTGGAATGGGGAAATTTAGTTGGTTTTTGGTGTATGGTTTATAGTTGTTAGAATTGTCATCCTGAGCCTGTCGAAGGATATACAATTCTGCTCGCCCTTTGATTACACTTCGATAAACTCAGTGTGACAAAGGACAACAAAAACCACTCGAACTGACAAAATCAAAAATTGTAAAGTTCACATTGAGCTAAGTCGAAATGAGAACACATTTTTAATATAGAAAAATGAAAAAAAAGAAAAAGAAAAATAAAGTAACCGTAGGTCAAGCTTTTAAAGAGTTTATTTGGCCTCGTAAAGGAATCGTTTTTATTGGACTTATACTAATAGTAATCAGCAAATTAGCTAGTTTAGTATTGCCTTTAAAAAGTAAGGAGTTGTTAGATGAAATTATCCCCAACAAAGACACGGAAGCATTAACAACCATGTTAATTGTGGTTGGATCAGCCATAGCCATACAAGCCATTACTTCATTTGCTTTAACACGCCTACTAAGTGTTGAAGCTCAATTATTAATTTCTAAGCTGAGAGCCAAAGTACAAAAACAAGTACTCTCTTTACCTATTTCTTACTTTGATGATAACAAGTCTGGAGCATTGGTTTCTAGAATAATGAGCGATGTTGAAGGTGTTAGAAACCTTATTGGAACAGGCTTAGTTCAATTAATTGGAGGAACATTAACAGCTATTATTTCATTGGTATTATTAATTCAAATTAGCCCGAAAATGACTTTATTTGTCTTATTGCCAATAGCAGTATTTGCCGTAATTGCTCTAAAAGCATTTGGTTACATCCGCCCTATTTTTAGAAACAGAGGTGTTATTAATGCTGAAGTGACAGGAAGATTAACCGAAACATTAAACGGAGTTAGAGTAATTAAAGGCTTTAATGCCGAAGAACAAGAAAACCTTAGTTTTGAAAAAGGTGTTGATCGTTTATTCCAAAATATAAAAAAGAGTTTAACTGCAACTGCGGTTATGACTAGTTCTTCTGCATTTTTATTAGGTTTAGCCTCTTTAGGGATTATGGGTATTGGCGGAATGATGATAATTGATGGAACGCTAACCACTGGAGATTTCTTAGCATTTACCTTATTGCTAGGTTTTATGATAGCCCCAATTGTACAGATGAGCAACATTGGTAGCCAACTAACCGAAGCTTTTGCAGGATTAGATAGAACAGAGGAAATAATGAATATGGCTGCTGAAGATAATCCAGAAGTTAGAACAGTTAACCTCCCAAAAATTGAAGGAGACATTGAGTTTAATGATGTTTCGTTTTCTTACGAAGAAGGAAAAGAAGTAGTCCACAACATTAGCTTTAGTGCCGCAAAGGGTTCTGTTACTGCATTGGTTGGTTCTTCTGGCTCAGGTAAATCTACCTTAGCAAGTTTAGTAGCTACCTTTATTAACCCTGACTCTGGTTTAATTACCATTGATGGACAAGACATCTCTAAAGTGAGCTTAAACTCTTTTAGAAGTCAGTTAGGAGTTGTTTTGCAAGATGATTTCTTATTTGAAGGAAGTATTCGTGAAAACATCTTATTCCCTAGACCAGACTCAACTGAAGAACAATTGCAAGAAGCTGTTAAAGCTGCTTATGTAAACGAGTTTACCGACAGATTTGAAGATGGTTTAGATACTATTATTGGAGAACGAGGAGTTAAACTTTCTGGCGGACAAAGACAACGTATAGCTATCGCTAGAGCAGTTTTAGCCAACCCAAGAATTTTAATTTTAGATGAGGCTACCTCCAACCTAGATACTGAAAGCGAGGCTTTAATTCAAAAGAGTTTAGCGGAGTTAATGAAAGGAAGAACTACTTTTGTAATTGCTCACCGCTTAAGCACCATACGCAAGGCAGACCAAATTTTAGTAATAGAACATGGTAAAATTGCAGAACAAGGCAAACACGATGAGCTAATTGCTAAAGAAGGGCGTTATTACGAATTATTTACGTATCAGAGTAGAATATAAGTTGAGACGTAAGACTGACAGAAACAAGAATTGAGACAAT